>JBGQHA010000015.1:0-15168 GCA_041497735.1 Dehalococcoidia bacterium
ACGATCTCCCCATCCTTCAGCATGGCGCGGCGATAGCGCTCGAAGATTCTGCCGTCCTTGCAGACGACCGTGTCGAGCCTCTCTCCCCGCGTCCAACGCATCTGCTCGACCGATGCGACGAACCGGTCAGGGTCCTCGATCTGATCGAGGACATAGGAGACCAGCTCGTTGCTGTCATTGCCGGCGACGGCCAGTTCCCTGGGAAGTCGCCACATCTCGATGAAGCGGCGGTTGGCGTAGGCGATGCGGCGCTCAGGGTGGATGACGAGTATGCCGTCCGCCGTCGACTCGATCGTGGCTTTGAGCGTCTCTTCGCTCTCCCGCAGCGCCTCTTCCGCCCGCTTCCGCTCCGTGATGTCGCGCGAGACAACCACGATGCCGCTGACCTCGCCAGAGGCATCGACCATGATGCGGCCGTTCGCCTCCAACGTGACCCAACGGCCGTTCGCGTGGCGCATGCGGGCGACGACCTCCGCTGGGTCGCCCGACGCGAACGAACGGCGGAACTGTTCTCGCACCGTCGCTAGATCGCCGGCATGGATGAGGTCGTTCGGCCTGCGGCCAACGAGCTCTTCGGGAGCATACCCGAGCACGGCGGCGTGCGCAGCGTTCGCAAAGCGGTACCGCCCGTCAGGTTCCTGGATGGAGATCAGGTCCGGGCAGGTCTCCAGCACCAGGCGCAACTGCTGCTGGCTTTCGCTGAGAGCGACGTTCGCCGTCTCGAGCTCCGCTGTGCGGGCGTGTACGCGCTCCTCCAGCTCTTCGTTGACGCGCAGCAGTTGGACCCGGGCGTGCAGCAGCTCCTCCTGGGCTTGCACGGCGGCGTCGCGCTCGCGGCGCAGCTGGTGGCCCACCCAGCTCGACCAGAGGTAGATGCTGGTGAACACGCCGACCGCCCCCAGGAGCGTAGTCACGACGAACTGCGGATCTGTGTACCGCAGCGGGCCCTGGTCGAGATAGACGTAGTGTGGGATCGTGCCCGTCGCCTCGAGCAGGATCAATGTGGCGAACGCCGCGCACGCGCCCGTGGTGTAGACCATGCCGCGGCGCAGATCGAGGAACGCGTTGGTGAAGATCAGCCCAAAGACATAGGCAAAGGCGCCCAGCCAGGACAGGCTGCCCAGGAAGTACACCATGGTGGTATGGAAGAGGATCTCCGCCCCCAGCATGACGTATTGCGCGGCAGTGACGGCTCGCACCGTGGGCAGGAAGAACACCACTCGCCAGTAGGCCACAAAGAAGAGGATCTCAATAAGGAGGGTGATGAGGAAGGGAAGCGGCATCGGGATGCGCGCCACCCAGAGCACCGCCCACAGCCCGACGAAGAGCGTGATGACCACCAGGCGCGCGAGCGCCTGGGGCGTCTGCTCCCTTCGCACGGCCCGGAGCCGGCTGAAGCTATGCGCCCTCTGTGCCATATCTACCTATAGGTAAGTATCGGAATCCAGGGGCCCGTTTTGACAGGAGCGCCAATCGGGCAGCTTGACCGCCCTAGGGGCGTTCCCTATGCTGCCAGCGCCCCAATGAAGGCTGAACTCATTTCCATTGGTACCGAGCTGCTCTTGGGCGAGATCCTGGATACGAACGCCCAGTACATTAGTTCGAAGTTGCCAGCCCTGGGCATCGATCTCTTCTATACGGCTAAGGTGGGAGACAACTTGGGCCGTCTGCGCGAGGTCATCGAGCAGGCGTGGGAGCGCTCCGACCTGGTCCTCACTACGGGCGGCCTCGGCCCAACGGAAGATGACCTCACCCGTGAGGCGATCGCCCAGGTGCTGGGCGAGGAGCCCGCCGTCGACCCCGAGCTCGAACGCCAGTTGCGCGACTTCTTCGCGCGGCGCGGCGTCACGATGCCCGAGCGCAACGTGAAGCAGGCGGCGCTCATCCCATCGGCGCGCGCCATTCCCAACCCGCGCGGGACCGCTCCCGGCTGGTGGGTGGAGCGCAACGGCAAGATCATCGTCGCCATGCCGGGACCGCCCTCCGAAATGGAGCGGATGTGGGAGAAGGAAGTCGCGCCGGAGCTGGAGCGCCGCGCGGAGGGCCAGCGCACGGTGCTCGTGAGCCGCACGCTGAAGACGCTCGGCTTGGGCGAGGGGCACATCGATGAAATCGTCAGCCCGCTTCTCAAATCGACGAACCCCAGCATCGGCGTCTATGCTCGCGCCGACGGCGTGCATCTGCGGATCGCCGCCAAGGCTGCGACGAAACAAGAAGCGCAACAACTCATTCAACCCGTCGAGAATGAAATTCGACGGCTGTTAGGAGATGTCATTTGGGGCGCAGATGACGATACGCTGGAGGAAGTCATCGGTAAGCTGCTGGAAGTGCTGGGTCTAACACTCGCAACAATGGAGTCATGTACCGGTGGTCTGCTGGCCAACACGATCACGAACGTGCCCGGCAGCTCCGCCTACTTTCGCGGCGGCCTCGTATCCTATGCCACCGAAACGAAGATCGCCTGGGGCGTCCCGCGCGAGGTCATCGAGGAGCATGGCGTGATCAGCGCCGAATGCGCAATGGCGATGGCACGCGCCGCGCGCGATCGCATCGGCGCCGATATCGGCATCGGGATCACAGGCGTCGCCGGCCCGGATCCGCAGGACGGCAAGCCGCCGGGTACGGTGCACATCGGCCTTGCCGGCGAGCTGCATGAGCCACAGAGCATCAGCTATCAGTTCGCGCAGGGCAGGGACGCCGTGAAGCGACGCGCTGTGACCACCGCGCTGACGCTGCTGCGCCGCACGCTGCTCGATTGGAAACGCAGCCGCGCGTCGTGAGAACTGCGGCCCCGCTCGATAGGGTGGCGGCGCTCACAGCTCTCAGCGCGATCATCCTGATCGGCATCTTCGCCTGCAGCGTGAGCGCTTCCACGCAACACTTCATAGCCACACCTTCGCCGCCGACGATGACCTCGACCCCGACAGCGACCGTAACGTTCGCTCCAATGGCGACGCCCACGTCGATTCCCAGCCCGACCGCCGCGGCGACACTTCCGGGTCGTTGCCCCGACCCGTATCCGGACGGCGTCCCATATACGGTCACGCCGGGTCAGAATACGGTCACGCCGGGTCAGACGATCCACTTGCGCCCCACCGGAGTGCCGCAACCGATCGCTCGCTACGATCCGGTCCCACTCATTTCGGATCAAGCGTTGGAGGCGGTCATCCGCGATGCACTCGGTCAGGACATCGATCACTACGGCGTCGTCGTGAAGCGCCTCGACGACGGCGCCGGCGTGTCGATCAACGCGGGCGGCGTGTACTATGCCGCCAGCCTCTACAAGGTCTGGGTCATGCTGGAGGCGTTCCAGCAGGAGGCGGAAGGGCTCCTCAGCTTCCATGAGCGATACGTCGTCTCCGACTACTACGCCGGCCTGAGCCTCAACCCCGATGAGCTTGCGCTCTGTTCCCAGGTGACGGTGGAGGAGGCGCTGCAGGCGATGATGCGCGTCAGCGACAACGTCGCGGCGAACATGATGCTGGAGCGCGTCGGCACCGCCAACACCAACAACATGCTGCGCCAGTTCGGGCTCGCCGTCTCCGGCGTGCAGAACGGCGGCGATGTCTACACAAGCGCCAACGGCATGGAGCTGCTCCTGGAGGCGATCGCCCGGCACCAGGCGGTCAGCCCCGAAGCGAGCGATGAGATGCTCGCGCTCCTCGCCTCGGAAACGCTCGATAGTAGGATCCCCGCACTGCTGCCGCCGGGCACCCGTATCGCCCACAAGACGGGCAGTTGGGACAACGCAACGAACGACGCCGGCATCGTCTACTCACCGAACGCCACCTACGTCATCGTGGTGCTCAGCGACCTCGGCTACGACGTGGACGCCGACTCGCAGATCGCCGGCCTCTCACGCGCCGTCTACGACTACTTCAACCCGAACTGAACCTGCTCGGAGCCGAATGAGGGTGGTGGGTCAGTTTGGGGCTATTGACAGCCTGCGGGCGGGCGTGTAGTCTTGTGCCACCGGAAAAGTTCTGATAAACGATATCCTCTACCTGGTCGCGAGCTTCAACTCACCTACCGACCACGCCGCCGACCTGAATGGCGATGGCACAGTCAAGGTCGCTGATATCCTCATCGCGGTTGGGGAATACGCAACGTACTGCCAGAGAGCGGGCGTCACGTCGATCTCGCGAGCTTACAAGGGCCAGGGTACAACGCTGGACAATACAGCCTACTACTGCGGGCCGGCGGCCGTTTCCGAGGCGCTGGCGATAAAGGGGGTAAGCGTTGACCAGGACGCCGCAGCGGGCCTGTTGCACACCAGCAACCCGAACGGCACACCGTGGAACGGCTGGTACGGCACAGCGCCCTCGTACAGCACGGGTTATCCTGTGCCCGACGTCCTAAACTACAAGCTCGGACTTACGGGAACCGAGATGTATTTCCCCGTGTCCTATCCTTCCGACACAACGGCGTACATGCAGCATATGGTATGGAGCATTGTGGCCCGCCGCCGAGGGGTGCTCGGAGATGCGTACGAGGTGCACAACGATCCTCATCTGTGGGGCCACCCGGATAATCCCGACCCCATCGGCCACTGGTTCACGATCAGCGGCTACGAGGACAACGGCAACGGCACGAACTACATGGACTCCGCCACGACTGTTTGGACTGGCCCAGGCGGCGTTCACGGCTGGAACACGAACTACCCTTCGGGCGACATGATGAGTATCCTGGGAGGCCGTGGCTACGTCTGGTAGGGCTGCCCTTCCTCTAGCTCTCGCGCTGGTGATCGGGAGCGCCCTCGGGTGCTCCCAGTCATCAAGTCCGGCACTAACGCCAACGACAACCGCTCGTCCTATTCCCACCGCCGCGAACGCTTACGAAGCCACGCTGGTGGCTGGAGAGACGGAGGCCGCAAAGACGGTGGAGGCGCGTCTGGAGGTCACGCCCTTCTGCACCGTGGCGCTGCCGGAGAGCTGGAGCGCGGCGCTGGCGCAGGGGAAGATCAGCATCCCCGACAGTGTTCGATTATACGCACTCGCCGTCGCGGCCGACGGCTCGCGGGTCCTCGGCAAACTCTACTCAGACACAGGGTCCGGCGTTGTCTCGGTGGATCGCCAGGGTGCGATTACCCAAATTGGAGCCACGGGTGACTGGCGACAACATCGGCTCATCGCCGGCGCATTCGACGGCCGCTGGGTGGTGTGGAGTGAGGGCCACTCAGCCGAGGACTCGAATGACTGGGACATCCTGGCCGGCGACAGCCGGAGCGGCGCCGCGTTCGTCATCGCCACGGCGCCTCGGGTGAACGGCGCGCCGGTTTCGGGCCCGTATATCATTCCGGTGGTCTCGCAGGGCAAGGCCGCCTGGGTGCAGGCCAACCAGTCCGGCCAGTTCGAGGTGCATCTTTACGATCTCGCCGCGCGGGAGGACAGGGTCCTGTCGGCGGGCAATGCGCTTCCACCCATCGTGTTCTGGGGCTCGCGGCTACTGTGGGGGGAGCGCTTCACGGAAAATGGGCAGGAGGCGGGCCAGCTCGTCATGATCGACGCAACTACCGGGAAGCATTTGGAAGTACCCGAGCCGCTGGCTTCGATCCGGCAACTGGGAAGCCAAAGCCTTGGCGCGAGTGGCGATCTCGTGGCGTGGTCGGAAGATCCCCATTCGGTCACGGTCTGGCGTACAGGTGCGAAGAAGGCGCAACAGATCTTCGTTGACCGGAACGGCCAGGTCGATTGGATCGCGGTCGCAGGGGACCTGGTCGCGTGGCGCGGGCTGAAGGCGCCGATGGTCGCCGACCTCAGAAGCCATAGCATTGCACCCCTTACTGAGGAGAACGGCTCTGTCGTTACCAACGGTAAAGCGCTCCTCCTTAGCAAGATCGTAGGACCGCGCGTGCACAGCGACGATCCTTTGACGAGGAACGTGGAAGAGACTGACGTGGTCGATGTGACCAAGCTGCCGCCGCTGCCCAAGTGTCCTTCCTGAGATAGCTTCAGCCGTCGCCTGAACCCCGCCAATCTGCGGCCGCTTCTCTCGAATCTGCGGCCGCTCCTGTGGTATAGTTTCTACGGTCTACCAGATACGCTCGAGGCGCGGGACGCGGGCCGGTGGTAGGACCTCTGGTCCTCGTCCGGCTCGTCTTCGTCTCGGCGAGAGGTCGTCCGGCATGAAGCCGGAGGAGGGCCATGGAGACAGCGACGATCGGCGACGAACTGAAGATCTTCACCGGCAACGCGCACCCGGACCTTGCCCAATCGATCTGCCGCTACATGGAGATGCCCCTCGGCGAGTGTGAAGTCTTTCAGTTCGGGAACGAGAATATCTTCGTGAAGGTGCGAGAGAACGTCCGCCAGCGCGATGTCTTCATTGTCCAGCCGATGACGTCGCCGGTGAACACGAGCATCATGGAGCTCCTCATCATGATCGATGCGATGAAGCGCGCCTCGGCCGGCCGCGTGACCGCCGTGGTGCCGTATTACGCGTACGGCCGCAGCGATAAGAAGGACCAGCCGCGCGTGCCCATTACCGCTCGATTGCTCGCCAACCTGATCGAGACGGCTGGCGCGGACCGTGTCCTCACCGTTGACCTACACGCCGGCCAGATCCAGGGCTTCTTCAACATCCCCGTCGATGAGCTGAGTGCGCTTTTTCTCATCAGCTACTACTTCAAGGAGATGAAGCTCAACAACCCCGTGGTCGTCGCGGCCGATGTTGGCTTCTCAAAGCGGGCGAGGAACGTCGCGCAGAACCTGGGCGCGCCGCTCGCCATCGTCGAGAAGCGCCGCGTGGGCAACGATGACGAAGCCGAGGCGCTCAACCTGATCGGTGAAGTCGAGGGCTGTCCGGCGATCATCGTCGACGACGAGATCTTGACCGGTGGCACGCTGGTCGAGGGCATCGAGCTGCTGCGCAAGCGCGGCGCCACCGCCGTCTATGCCGGAGCGACGCACGGCGTCCTGTCCGGCTCGGCCGTCGCTCGCATCGACAAGAGCAGCGCCGAGGAGCTCGTCGTGACGGATACGGTGCCGCTGCCGCCCGAAAAGCTCATCGACAAGATCAAGGTGCTCAGCGTCGCGCCGCTCATCGGCGAGGCGATCGGCCGCATCCACACCGGCCGCTCGATCGGCGAGCTGTTCCACGAGCCGGAGGCGTAACCAAGTGTTCAAGTTCCTATCCGGCGTCCTGGGTGACTCAAACGAAGGCGAGATCAGGAAACTCTCGGCTATCGTTGACGAGATCAACGAGCTCGAAGGCGAGCTGCAGGAGCTTTCGGACGAAGCGCTCCTCGCCAAGACCGATGAGTTCCGCGCGCGGCTTGCCGATGGCGAGAAGCTGGACGACATCCTCCCGGCGGCGTTTGCCTGCGTGCGCGAGTCCTCGCGGCGCAACATCGGCCTGCGCCACTTTGATGTGCAGCTCCTCGGCGGCAAGGTGCTACACCAGGGCAAGATCGCGGAGATGAAGACCGGCGAAGGCAAGACGCTCGTCGCCACGCTGCCGCTCTACCTGAACGCGCTCGAGGGCCGCGGCGCGCACCTCATCACGGTAAACGATTACCTGGCGAAACGAGACGCGCAGTGGATGGGCCCGATCTACGATTCCCTTGGCCTGACGCTGGCTGTGCTGCAGCACGACGCGGCGTTCTTGTACTCGCGCGAAAAGGTGAGCGATCAGCTCAACCAGGACCACCTGGTGCCATGCACCCGCGCCGAGGCCTATGCCGCCGACATCACGTATGGCACCAACCATGAGTTCGGCTTCGATTACCTGCGTGACAACATGGCCGGCGAGCTCGCGGCGTGCGTCCAGCGCGAGCTGCACTTCGCGATCGTCGACGAGGTCGACAACATCCTCATCGACGAGGCGCGCACGCCGCTGATCATCAGCGGCCCGGCTCAGGAGAGTACATCGGTCTACAGCACGTTCGCCCGGCTCGTCCCGCGCCTGCAGGGAGAGGCCGACTACACGATCGACGAAAAGCAGCGCTCGGTGAGCCTTACGGAAGAGGGCAACATCAAAGTCGAGAAGATGCTCGGCGTCGACAACATCTACGCGCCGGAGAACTATCGTCTGACGCGCTATCTGGAGGCCGCGCTCAAGGCGAACGCGCTCTACAGGATCGACCGCGACTACGTCGTCAAGGAAGGCGAAGTGATCATCGTCGATGAGTTCACCGGCCGGCTCATGCCGGGCCGGCGCTGGTCGGACGGCCTGCACCAGGCCGTCGAGGCGAAGGAAGGCGTCAAGATCCGCGAAGAGACGCTCACCTACGCCACGATCACGCTCCAGAACTACTTCCGTCTGTACGACAAGCTGGCGGGCATGACGGGTACCGCCGTCACCGAAGCCGAGGAGTTCTACAAGATCTATAAGCTCGACGTCGTCATCATTCCAACGCACCTCGATATGGTGCGCGAGGACTACACCGACCTCATCTACCGCACCGAGCGCGCAAAGTTCGACGCCGTGGTGGAAGAGATCGAGGAGCTGCACGAAGAGGGCCGGCCCGCCCTCGTCGGCACGGTCTCGATCGAAAAGTCCGAGTACCTGTCGGACCTGCTCACGCGCAAGGGTCTCAAGCACAACGTCCTGAACGCGAAGCAGCACGAGCGCGAAGCGCAGATCATCGCGGAAGCGGGGCGCCTCGGCGCCGTCACGATCGCCACGAACATGGCCGGCCGCGGCACCGACATCATCCTCGGCGGCAAGACCGAAGGCCGCGACATGGAAGACTGGCAGCGGGAGCACGATGCTGTCGTCGCGGCCGGCGGGCTGCACATCTGCGGCACCGAGCGGCATGAAGCGCGGCGCATCGACAACCAGCTCCGCGGCCGCGCCGGCCGGCAGGGGGACCCGGGCAGCTCGCGCTTCTTCGTGTCGCTCGAGGACGACATCATGCGCCGCTTCGCGCCCGACTGGCTCAGCGGCATGCTGGGCAAACTCGGCCTCGAAGAGGACATGCCCATCGAGAGCCGCATGGTCGGCAAAGCGATCGAGTCCTCCCAGACCAAGGTGGAGGGCCACAACTTCGATATCCGCAAGCATTTGGTCGACTATGACGATGTGATGAACACGCAGCGCGACGTGATCTATCGGGAGCGCCAGAAGATCCTGCGCGGCGACGATCTCAAGAGCAACGTCATTGACATGGTGCGCGAAGACATCACCATTCTCGTCGACGCCCACTGTCCGGACCGGCAGGAGCAGGACTGGGACCTCGAGACGCTGCTCAACGAAGCGAACGCGATCGTCAAGCTGCCGCCAACGTTCAGCGTGAAGGCGCTCGAAGAGCTGAACCGCAACGAAATTCTGGAGAACCTGGTTACGTTTGTGGAGGAGGCGTACGAAAAGCGCGAGACGGAGCTCGGCTCGGAGACGATGCGGGCGATGGAACGCATACTCATGCTGCGCAACATCGATACGCTCTGGGTGGAGCATCTCACCGCCATGGACGAGATGCGCCAGGGCATCGGCCTGCAGGCCTACGGCCAGACCGACCCGCTTGTCGCCTACAAGCGCGAAGCCCACGACATGTGGGGCCAGCTCCTTGGCAACATCCGCCACCAGATCACGCACCAGATCTACCACGTCGAGCTGGTGCAGCGGCCGGTGCAGCCGCCGCCCATCGCGGTGCCATCCCAGGCGGGAGCGAGCGCAGGGAACGGCGCGGCGGCTGGCGACGGCGCCAGAGATCGGCGACAGCCTGTCGCCGCCGGCAAGCGCAAGACGGGCCGCAACGACCCTTGTCCGTGCGGCAGCGGGAAGAAGTACAAGAAGTGCCACGGGGCTGCCGTCTGATGCCGCGCGCAGCGACGAAGACGCCTGACAAGCAAGAGGCTGCGCCGAAAGCCCTCGTGCGTTTCCGCAAGCAGGTCAAGCGGGGCGGCGACTGGTTCGACGCGCTTCTGGCCGCAATCGCTGCGTGGGAAGCGTCCGAAGAGACGCTGGACGGCCGCGTGTATCAGTACCTGATAGGTGGCGAAGCGTTCGACTGGCTCCTGCTCGCCGAGCGGCTCTGCACCGAGCTCGACGGCGCCATTCCCGCCGAGGAGCGCGATGCGCTGCTCTTTCATGGCCGCCCGCCGCGCCAGATGGACGATCTGGAGTTCAAGCACGCCTTAGGCGAGGCGAAGCACAAGGCCCACCTCAATTTCATCTATGGCGTCTCGGTCGAAGAGGCGCTCCAGCTTGTGGTCGAGGAGGAGGTGCTGAAGGAGCACCGATCGCTCGTCTGGAATCGTTGCGACACCACCGACCAGCAAGTCTTCGAGCGCATCTACGGCAAGGGTCGCGACGAGCTGCTCGCCGCGTATCGTGATCAGCGGGCGCTTCCGCCCGGCGATGAGCTATCGTACGGCGAATGGCGCGGCTTCACGTACTGGCTCTTCAAGTACCGCGTCCAGCAGAACGATCCCGCCCGCGTCGCGTCCGACACGCGGCGCGCACTCGTCCAACTCTCCGAGTTGGAGGCTGCGTCGCGCCGTCGCGCGCAGTACCTCGCGTCGGTAGATGTAGACGCTGCCGTAGTAGTAGATGGTGAGGTAGTAGCGCGCCATCGCTGAGGGCCGTTGATCGCTGACACGAACGCAGACGGCCCCGAGCACATCGGGGCCGAGTCATATGAAGAGTATGGGAACAGGGAGAGATGACCTCGTAGGGACAGAGCTTTAGCTCTGTCCGGCCCGATCGAGAACGTATCGAGAAACGAGGACGGTTATGCCTGACGAAACGACTCTACGGAACGACATGCCTAAGGCCTACGACCCGCGCTCGGTCGAGGAGCGCCTGTACCGCATGTGGGAAGACGCCGGCTACTTCAAGCCGGCGCCGGACAACGGCAAGGACCCCTTCGTCATCATCATGCCGCCGCCCAACCTCACCGGCGAGCTGCACCTTGGCCATGCGCTCATGGACACCGTCGAGGATATCCTCGTGCGCTGGCACCGCATGCGCGGCGAACCGACGCTCTGGCTGCCGGGCATCGATCACGCCGCGATCGCCGTGCACGTGCTGATGGAGCGCGACCTGGCGAAGGAAGGCAAGACGCGCTTCGACATCGGCCGCGAGGAGTTCCTCAAGCAGGTGTGGGAGTTCGTCAACAAGAGCCGCGCGCGCATCTTCGATCAGCACAAGCGGCTCGGCGCGTCTGCCGACTGGTCGCGCGAGACGTTCACGATGGACGAAGGCCCGAAGCGTGCCGTGCGCACCGTCTTCTACGAGCTGTACCGGCGCGGGCTCATCTACCGCGGCGAGCGCATGATCAACTGGTGCCCGCGCTGCGGCACCGCGCTCTCCGACCTCGAGGTCGATCACCAGGAAGAGCAGGGCTTCCTCTGGTACGTCCGCTATCCGCTGATCGATGACCCTTCGACAGGCTCAGGGCAGGCGCCTTCGACAGGCTCAGGGCAGGGCTACATCACGATCGCGACGACGCGGCCCGAGACGATCGTCGCCGACACGGCGATCGCCGTCCATCCCGAGGACGAGCGCTATCGGCGCTTCATCGACAAGAAGGCGCGCCTGCCGATCATCGGGCGCGAGATCGTGATCGTGGGCGACGACGCGATCGAGCGCGAGTTCGGCACCGGCGCGCTCAAGGTGACGCCCGGCCACGATCCCGTCGACTTCGAGATCGGCCAGCGGCACAACCTCCCGACGATCACCGCGATGAACCTCGACGGCACGATGAACGACGAAGCCGGCCCCTATGCGGGCATGGACCGCTTCGCCTGCCGCGACGCCATCGTGCGCGACCTGGAGCAGCAGGGCTTCCTCGTGAAGACGGAGCCGTACACGCACAGCGTCGGCCACTGCGACCGCTGCGATGACATCGTCGAGCCGCTGATCAGCGAGCAATGGTTCGTCGCCGTGAACAAGGAGTACGAGCCGGGCCGATCGCTCGCCGGCGAGGCGCTGCGCGTCGTGAACGAGGGGCTGATCGAGTTCCTGCCGCCTCGTTTTACGAAGACGTACACGAACTGGATGGAGAACATCCGCGACTGGTGTATCTCGCGCCAGCTCTGGTGGGGCCACCAGATCCCGGTCTGGTACTGCGACGACTGCGGCGCCACGATCGTGCCGCCGCCCGACGTCGAGCCGCCGTCGCACTGCGATCAGTGCGAGAGCGCGAACTTGCGGCAGGACGAGGACACGCTCGATACGTGGTTCTCGTCCGGCCTGTGGCCGTGCTCGACGCTCGGGTGGCCGGACGACACGAAAGACCTGCGGCGCTTCTACCCGACGACCGTGATGGAGACCGGCTACGAGATCATCTTCTTCTGGGTCGCGCGGATGATCATGATGGGCCTCTTCTGCATGGAGGGCCTGCGCGATCGCGTCGAGGAGCGCATCCCGTTCCGATACGTCTACCTGCACGGCATGGTGCGCGACGAGCAGGGGCGCAAGATGAGCAAGACGAAGGGCAACGTCGTCGATCCGATCAGCCTCGTCGAACGCTACGGGACGGACGCGTTGCGCTTCAACCTGATCACCGGCGGCAGCACCGGCCAGGACCAGCGCTTGTGGGAGGACAAGGTCGAGGCCGGGCGCAACTTCGCGAACAAGCTCTGGAACGCCGCGCGCTTCGTCATCCTGCAGCTCGATCCGTCGGCGACAATCGCGCCGCCGTCGCTGGCCGGCCGCGCGACGCTGCCCGTGGAGGACAGGTGGATCCTCTCGCGGCTCGACCGGCTGGTCGCCGACGTCGGCGAGCTGATGGAGGGCTTCCAGCTCAACGAAGCCGCCCAGCGCATCTACGAGTTCTTCTGGGACGAGTACTGCGACTGGTACGTGGAGATGGCGAAGGTGAGGTTGCGCGACCCGGGACCCGCGACCCGCGACCCGCGGCCGGTGCTCGTGCACGCGCTCGAGACGGGGCTGCGGCTGCTCCATCCGTGCATGCCGTACGTCACCGAGGAGCTCTGGCAGCGTCTGCGCCCGTTCCTCGCCGAGCCCGGCGCGGACGCGGGCTCTGCTGAGCCTGTCGAAGCACTGATCGTTGCGCCGTTCCCGCAGTCCGACCCGTCGTGGCGTGACGAGGACGCAGAGCAGCAGATCGAAGACGTGATCGAGATCGTGCGCGCGATCCGCAACATCCGCTCGGAGAAGCAAGTCGAGCCCGCGCGTTACATCGAGGCGTTCGTCGTGACCAGCGATGGTTCGGCTGCGATCGAAGGCGCCGCGCCCGTGATCGAGGCGCTGGCGCGCGTGCGGCCGCTGCGCGTCGTGTCGGACGCGAACGACGCGCCGCGCGAAGGTGTCGCGACGGCGGTGCTGGCGCGCGCTAAGGCTGTCGTGCCGCTGGCGGGCCTGCTCGATGTCGCTGCGGAGCGCGCGCGGCTGGAGAAGGAGATCGCGGAGACGGAGCAGTACCTGCAGCGCATCGATGCTAAGCTGTCGAATGAGCAGTTCCGCTCGAAAGCGCCCGCGAATGTCGTCGCGGCGGAAGAAGAGCGCCGCACCGCTGCGCAATCGCGCATCGAAGGCTTGCGGCGGGCGCTGGGGGAGTTGGGGTCGCAGGGAGCGGAAAGGTGATCGGCCAAGCTTACGGGTACGCGCTCTACTACCCTTACATAGAGCTTCTGGACGATACATGGATTAAAGCTGCGGCCCTATTTTACGATGGCCTAAAGAGAATTGTTCCCTCGTACTATGAGCCCGACGACAGTAACGTCGTCAAGGCCCTAATCGATGAACTAGGCTTTCTGACAAACCTCGATCCCGCGGAAGAAGCTATAGGAATCGGCCACGACTTCTTGGCCTGTGCCCGAGAGGAATTCATCGGGTCCAAAAGCGAAAATCATCCGTTGCGAGCGATTCGAACCGAGCCCCTTGACGCCGTGTTCGCCATTCACGGACTAAAGCTGGCGCCCAAACTCAGGAGGGAGCTGCCGCGCCTGGGCCTGGCAAAGAGGAGTCGTGGTGGCCCCATCACTGAAGACTGGTTCTTGTTTGATGCTTGGTACGGCGTACTTTACATGAGCATGTTGGCGAATCGCATGGCGGAGAAGCGAGGACTAGCGATCGTTACTGACAACTCGAATCTTCAACCACTCGTTTGGAGGATGCAGTCGGACCGTGTGCTGCCGATCGACCACGCCCAGGCGATCTCTTCCCTCGTCGTGCGAGCATATGTACCCGATGACCTGGCAGTTGTTCCCGTAAAGACGATCATTCAGTTCAGGCGGCGTCATGACGATGAACGCAGGCGGTTCTACGATGCGGTCTCCGGTTTGGCTCGAGACATTCCAACCATCACGCACGAGGACGCCTTGCAAGACTGCCTTCATCACCACAGCCGAAACATCGATCAGGCAGTGGAGGATCTCAAGTTCTCCCTCGAGGGCCTAAAGCTCAAGACTGTACTTGCAACGCTGGCTCTCTCTATTCCTTCATGGGCGCCCAA
The DNA here is from genome assembly GCA_041497735.1 of Dehalococcoidia bacterium. Classification (GTDB taxonomy): domain Bacteria; phylum Chloroflexota; class Dehalococcoidia; order DSTF01; family RBG-16-68-14; genus JBBDXS01. Next base: position 14,363 of record JBGQHA010000015.1, read on the forward strand.
CCTTGCTGCGACCGGCAGTGGCGCCGCACCGCTTGTTGTCGCGGCCGCAGGCGCAGCATCTGTTGCTGCCGGGACCATCCTCGCGACCGGATTGAAATACTATCAGAGCAGAGTAGGGAGCCCCTGGTCCTATGTTCTATCCTTGGAGGCAGGTCTCGAACGTGAGAGCTTCATAAGGAGTTTGTTCAGAGGATCGGTAGTTCTGTAGTAAGGCATAAGGAAGAGACGTGTCTTCTTCTTGGAATGCCTCCAGCGTGCTCACGGAATTGCGCTAGCGTTGGAAGGCCTCACTCGCTCGCACCTCCTCGATGACCTCCGCGCTGCGCGCGAGGAGCTGCTCGCGTCGTGCGCGAACGCCTCGGACGAAGCGATACGCCGCCGGCCTGACGAGGGATGGGCGCCTATCGAGGTGCTGGCGCACATCGCCGATGTCGATCGCTATTACCTCTCCGAGGCGCGGGCGATCCGCGACGAGCCCGGCCGCATGTTCGTCTACTTCGACGACGAGGCGTGGAAGCGCGCGAACGCGGACGCCATCGATCGCGACCCGCGCGACGTGCGCCTCGCGATGGCCTTCGCCCACGACGAGGTCGTGCGCTGGGCGCGCTCGCTGACGCCGGAGGAGCTCGATATCGCCGGCGGGCATCCGCGCCGCGGCTCGATCGCGGTGCGCGAGGTGTTGGAGCGCATCCCTAACCATGACCGAAACCATGCGGCGCAGATCAAGGCCGCCCTCAACTCGAAGTAGTTGGAAGCTGGAGGCTGGAGGCTTCCGCCAATCCAGCTTCGAGCCTCTAGCTTCGAGC
>JBGQHA010000016.1:0-15162 GCA_041497735.1 Dehalococcoidia bacterium
GCTCATCATGCTCACCAACGAGTCGGACATGACCGAGCTCGGTCTGCAGCTGAACGCGCGCACGGGATAAGTCGCTACGGCGCCGTGCCGTGGACGCAGAGGACGGAACCGAAGCTGTTCAGCTCCGGCGGCCGTTGCGCGCACGCCGGCAGCGCTTGCGACTCGCGTTCGGCGTACAGCGCATAGCTCTTGCCATCCGATGCGTACAGATAGTCGCTGGCGGCGGGGTCCTTGGGCAGCGGCGCAAGCACGCGCTCCAGCGCACAGCCCGCGTTCAGCCCGGAGAACGCGCACAGCGGCTGGATCGAGCCGCTCGTGGATGGGTACGCTCCCGTCTGGAGACGCAACTGTTCCAGCGCGCTCGCGAGCCGCTGCAGGTCCTGCTGCCGCGTCGCGTCCCGCTGTTCGCCGCCCGATGCCGGCAGCACGTAGCTCGCGAACCGCGTCTCTCTTGACCCCTTGTCCACGAGCGAGTAGGCGACGCCTCCCGGATAGCGCTGCATCACCTCCCGCAGCCGGTCGACGTACGCGCCGAGGAAGATGTAGACAACCTCGCCCGCTCGATATGACGGGTCGAGCGAGTAATTCTCGCCGTATTCCTTCGACCGGTCCTCGCCCGCGACGTCCGGCGCGATGAAGATCCGGGTCTCGTACGGGAACGCGTGGCGGTCATCGTAGAAGAGCACGTAGCTGTCCTTCGGCAGCCGCGCCATGAAGTGCGAGGCGTCGGCAAGGTCAGCGGCTAGATAGAATCGCGCCTCGTAGTCGTCGTCGTACGTCCCGAAGTAGTGACCGAGGTTGATCCCTGCCACTCCGCCGATCACTCCCAGCAGCACAACGGCCGCGACGGCCGTCGCTCTGGGGCCGCGCTTGCGCGCTTCGTCCCACACCAGCGCCAGCGGCAGCGCCGCCACCGTCATCAGCAACGGCACGGCGCCCAGCGTGCGCCGGAACATGCCTTTCTCCTCCAGCGCCGGCCCGGCGCCGATCACGACGATCAGGATCAGCACCGTCGCGTACGGAGCCTTGCGCGCGCGCCACAGCGCGACGCCGCCGCCCACGACGAGCAGGCCCAGCGTGACGCGATCGACGAAGGGGAAGATGCCGGCGGCGTCGACCTCGTCGGCGGCCGGCGCCCCACCGATCACAGCGTGGATATAGTCCATCTCCCGGTCCGCCAGCACGTGCGCCTTGTTGAACACGCTGCCGGCCTGCCTGTACTGCTCCGTGCGTGTGACCGAATGCTCTCGATAGCGCTTCAGGTAGAGCCCGGGGTGGTGCCAGGCGAACGACGCCATCGGCAGACCGACGAAGAGCGCCACGCCGAGGAGCGTCGCGATGCACCTCGCGTACCGTCGTATGCGCGCGCGATACTCCAGCGCGCCGATCACGAGCAGGACGGCGGCCAGTCCCAACGCGAACGTCGCGAACGCCTGGTAGGTGTAGACGCCGCCCCCTAACGCCGCACCCGCCGCGGCGAAGAGCCAGCGCGAGTTTCGCCGTACCGCCAGGAACAGCAGCGCGAGCGTCGCCATCTCCATCAGCGGCCAGCCGATCGGGATGAAGGCCAACCGGCTGTAGTGCAGGTGCCAGGCCGAGACGGAGAGCAGCAGCGTCGCGATCACGGCGACGGATCGCCCGAACATGATCCGGCCCGCGAGATACGCCGCCGCCACGCCCGCGATGCCGAGCAGCGCGTAGGCGAGACGTACCGTGACCACGCTCTTGCCGAAGGCGGCCACGACCGCCGCCGTCCAGTAGAACGTCCCGGCGGGCACGCCCAGCGCGCTCAACGAGTACGGCGCCGCCTGGCCCTGCAGCAGGTGGCCGTGGCGGAGCAGTGACTGCGCCTCGAGCCCTGCGACGGCCTCGTCGCCATGGAAGCCAGGCGGGATCGTGCCGAGCAGCACCAGCCGCGGCACAGCCGCGATGAGCGTAATCGCGAGGAGCAGCAGGATGTCGGCGCGGTTCGCTTCCACCCACGCGGACAGCGATCGCATCACCAGCGCAGGAGAGCGGCTCGCGGGCGCGGCCGCGCTCACGCCCGCCGGCTCAGTCGCTCGTGCCCTCCCGCTATCCACGTCGCGCGGGAGTATACCGCGAGCAGGGCTCGGTCACGCCTCGCGACGTTGCGCCGCCAGTCTGAACGGCGCCGGAAGCTGTACAATGGGGCTCCCGGCCGGCTGTCTGTGAAATCGGCAGGTATGCACTCGCGCTGCATGGCAACACGTGGTCTTCGTATCGGAATTCTGCTGCTCACGGCCGCCGCCATCCTTGTCGCGTGCTCGAGCGGCAGTCGCTCGGCGCCGGCTCCGGCCGGCCCGGCGCAAATCGTCCAGCACGGCGATGCCACGAAGCCCGTCGTGGCGCTTACCTTCGATGCGGGGTACGAGCAGATCTACACCGACCAGATCCTGGACATTCTGAAGCAGGAGGGCGTCAAGGCGAGCTTCGGCATCACCGGCGTCTGGGCGACAGACTATCCCGATCTGCTGAAGCGCATCGCCGCGGAAGGTCACGACATCTTCAACCATAGCTACCATCACTGGTCGTTCACCGGTCAGTCCGCCCAGAACGCTCCGCTCACCGAGCAGCAGATCCGGGACGAGCTCGATACGACCGACGCGGTCATCAAGAAGCTGACTGGCGTCAGCACCAGGCCCTACTTCCGGCCTCCGTACGGTGACCGCAACGACGCCGTTGATGCCGCCGCATCCGCGGACGGCTACACGTACGACGTGCTCTGGAGCAACTCATCGCAGGGCTGGCAGGGCGGTTCGACGGACGACATCGTCCAGCGCGTTGTTGCGCAGGTGCACCCGGGCGCGATCATCACCATGCACCTCGGCGTTGCGGAGGACGCGTACGCGCTGAAGCCGATCATCGACGGGCTGCGCAGCGCAGGCTACGGCTTCGTGACGCTGCCGGAGATGATCGCCGCGCAGGGCGGATGAGGCGTACCTTCGCCGTTGCCTCTACCGCGCGCCCAGCAGCGTCTGTCCCTGGCAATCCAGACCCTGCTCTGATATACCTTATGTCGCCTCGCCGCATTCTGCTCGAAAGGGCATGAGCTGGTGGCTGAACTTACCCTGTACCTTCACGGCTTTCCGAGCGCTGGCTACATGCGCTCAGTACCACCCAGGCTAGATCTGCCGGTGCGATCGCACTCATCGTTGTCGCGTTCGGCAGCAGGTTCTGGCAGATTGGGCACAAGAGCCTGTGGCTGGATGAGGGGTTCAGTTGGTGGTGGGCTGCACGAATGCCCCTCACCAAGATGATCACCTGGACCGGAACAGACAAACACCCGCCGTTGTACTACGCGGCGTTGCACTTCTGGGCGGACGCGTTCGGAGAGTCTGAGGTTGCGCTGCGCAGCCTTTCCGCTGTCGCCGGCGCGACGGCGATCGTCCTCCTCGCGACGGCGTGCTGGCGCGTTCGAGGCCCGGTGCTCGCGGCAATCGTATCGGCGTTTCTGTTGCTAAACGCGACGCAGCTCTACTTCTCACAGGAAGCGCGCATGTACGCGCTGCTGGGGCTGCTGGCGCTCGCGGCATCGCTGGCGCTGGCCGCGCTGATCGAGAAGCCCTCGGTACCGCGACTGGCGTTGTACACGGGACTTCTCTCAGCCGTGGTATACACGCAGTACAGCGGCTTTGTTCTAGCGGCGGTACACGTCGCGCTCATTGCGAGCTACGGAGTTTACGCGTTGTGGCGGAGCCAGCGACGGGAAATCTTGATCTACGGTGTCCTAGCCTTTACGGCGACGGCGCTGCTGTACATCCCTTGGCTGTCGAACTTTCGGCAGACCGTCCGCCTCGGCGCATCCGACGTGCCGGAGCCGTCTCGACAGCTTGTTATCGACAGCCTGAAGGGCGCCCTGGGGTTGGGCCAGGCAGGCGATATCTGGCTGCTCCCGGCGCTTGCGCTCCTCGCGATTGCCGTCTGGTGCATCGCCAGGCGCTGGCGGGAGCCCCTGCCCATGTGCATCGGCGCGATCGCGCTGGTGCCGGTCGGACAGCTCATCATCTCGGTCCAGTCGAAGCCAGTTTTCGATCTCCGGCAGATCTCACCGTACATCCCTGGCTTTGCCTTCCTGCTCGGGCTGGGACTCGCGGAGGCATTCGATCTGGTCCGCCTTCCCGTCGCCGCCCTGCGTGTGGCCGGCGAGGCAGTCCTCGTGGTTCTGGCGGGCATCCTGGTGGGCTACATGTACAAGGACTTCTCTGCCACGTATACGCGTCCACCGATCGAAGACTGGCGCACGGCCGCCGGAGAACTTCGAGACTTCCATGGTCCGATCTATATCAGCGCTTCGTATACGCTAGCTCCGCTCAGTTATTACTACGGAACAACGCCAAACGTACAATCATTCGGCGTCTGGTCTCCAGAAACGCAGCCAGTCGGCAAAACAGAGATGATTGTGATCTCACACCAGCTAGAAGGCCGTGTGCTTACCGCGCTGGGTACGAGCGTGGCGATCGAGGGCCGCAGGCTATACCGCGGCGTCACGATCGATGAGGTTCGTGTGCTGCACCACGTGACGTTGAATGTCGACGTGCCGGCAGGCGACGCCGCCTGGAGCGTCAACGAGCAAGGATACTTCCAGACGATCGGCAGCTTCGCCCCCTTTACTTGTGAGTGCGAGCCCGACGCGGATGGCGATGGCCTGGCCGACGACTCCTTCAGCATCGTTATAGAGTACTTGGATGCTGGCAGAGGGCAGCTTCAGGCATTCGGTACGTCTTCTGCGAGCGTCCTCGCGAGCCAGCCGCTCACTGACACGGGTCAGTGGCGCGTCCTTAACGTGAATGTGCCGGCGGGAACGCCTGTGGGGACGACCTTCGGTCTGAGCAGCGGCTTTGTTTTGCGACGGCTCCAAGTCATAAGGACGCATCTTGAGAACGCGGATGTCTTCGGCAGTTATCAAGGGACAACGCGCTGGATCCTCGGGTCCGACGGCTATGTCCAGTCGGCTGACAGCCTGAGCTACATCGACTCCTCCCTCCCGTTAGATGCCGATAAGGACGGCAAGATCGATCGGGCAATCCGCCTTGAGCTGGAATACCGCGGTGCCGACTCTAACTCACTGCAAATATTTGGACTGCAGTCAGGCGTCGGCTGGATGCCCATACCCCAGGATTCGCACGTCGTACGGACCGACGGACTCTGGCGCACGATTGACGTGAACGTTCCCAAGGGCGCATCTCTTCAGCCCCGGTTCTACATCGGCAGAGGCGTGGTCTTTCGAAGCATCCGGTTCCTCCCGGCGGAACAGTAACGGTCTACCCCGCGAGCTGGCGCAGGACGTACTGCAGGATGCCGCCGTGGCGGTAGTACTCCACCTCTACCGGCGTATCGATGCGGCAGAGGACGGTGAACGGGGTCTCCTTGCCATCGTCACCTTTCGCCCGTACCGAGAGCTTCTTCCCCACCGTGACGCCGTCCGAAACGCCGGTGATGTCGAACAGCTCGCGGCCGGTGAGGCCGAGCGACGCGAACGACTGGCCGCGCTCGAACTGGAGCGGCAGCACGCCCATGCCGATCAGGTTGCTGCGGTGGATGCGCTCGAAGCTCTCCGCGATCGCCGCGCGCACGCCAAGCAGCCGCGGCCCCTTCGCTGCCCAGTCGCGCGACGAGCCGGAGCCGTACTCCTTGCCCGCGATGACGATCAGGGGCACACCCTCGTCCTGGTAGCGCATCGCGGCCTCGTAGATCGTCATCTGCTCGCCGTCGGGCAGGTGCTGCGTGACACCGCCCTCCGTGCCGGGCGCGAGCAAGTTGCGCAGCCGCACGTTCGCGAACGTGCCGCGCATCATCAGCTCGTGGTTGCCCCGGCGCGCGCCGTACGAGTTGAAGTCGCGCTGATCGACCTCATGCTGGAGCAGATACGTGCCCGCCTGGCTGCTCTTCGGGATCGATCCCGCGGGGGAGATGTGGTCCGTCGTCACGGAGTCCGCGACGACGGCCAGCGCGCGAGCAGCGATGACGTCGCGCGGCGCGACAGGCTCGCGCGGCATGTCGTCGAAGTACGGCGGCCGGCGCACGTACGTGGAGCTCGCGTCCCACGCGAAGTGCTCGCCCGTGGGCACGTCGAGCTGTTTCCACTCCTCGGTGCCTTCGAAGATCGCGCCGTACTCTTTGTGGAACATCTCGCTGCGGATCGATTGCACCGCGTGCGCGATCTCCTGCTGCGTCGGCCAGACGTCGCGCAGGTACACCGGCTTGCCGTCGCTGCCGGCGCCGATGCCTTCGTTCTGCAGATCGACGTCCATCCGCCCCGCGAGCGCGTATGCGACGACGAGCGGCGGCGACGCGAGGTAGTTCGCGCGCACCTGCGGGTGGATCCTGCCCTCGAAGTTGCGGTTGCCCGAGAGCACCGCCGCGACGACGAGCGCCGCGTCATCGACCGCCTTCGCGATCGGGTCGGGCAGCGGACCGGAGTTGCCGATGCACGTCGTGCAGCCGTAGCCGGCGAGATAGAAGCCGGCCTGTTCGAGGTAGCGCAGCAGGTCCGCGTCCTGCAGGTAATCGATGACGACTTTGGAGCCGGGCGCCAGGCTGGCCTTCACCCACGGCTTGGGCTGCACCCCGCGCTCGATCGCCTTCTTCGCCAGCAGCCCCGCGGCCACCATTACGTCCGGGTTCGAGGTGTTCGTGCAGCTCGTGATCGCGGCGATGACGACTGCTCCGTGTCCGATGTCGAACGTCTCGCGCCCCATCGACACGCTCACGCTCTTCCCGAGCGGCGCCAGCTCATCGTGCTGCGAGAAGTCCGGCGGCGTCGCCGAGCCCCCCTCCCCCAGCCACGTCGCGATGCGCTCCTGGTTGTTCGCCGTCTCCTTCACGTTGAGCATCGACAGCAGCTCGCGCCGGAACGATTGCTTCGCCGTCGAGAGCGGCACCTTGTCCTGCGGCCGCCTCGGCCCGGCGATGCTCGGCACCACGGTCGACAGGTCGAGCTGCAGCGTGTCGCTGAACAACGGATCGGGCGCAGCATCGGTGCGGAAGAGGCCCTGCTCCTTGCTGTACGCCTCGACGAGCTGCACCAGCGGCTCGGGCCGCCCGGTGAGGCGCAGGTAGCGCAGCGTCTCGTCGTCGACGGGGAAGAAGCCGCACGTCGCGCCGTACTCCGGCGACATGTTCGCGATCGTCGCGCGATTGGCGAGCGGCAGGTTCGACAGCCCGGGGCCGAAAAACTCCACGAACTTCTCGACGACGCCGCGTTCGCGCAGCATCTGCGTCACGGTGAGGACCAGGTCGGTCGCCGTCACGCCCTCCTGCAGCGCGCCCGTCATCTTGAAGCCGATCACTTCCGGAATCAGCATCGAGATCGGCTGGCCGAGCATCGCCGCCTCCGCCTCGATGCCGCCCACGCCCCAGCCGAGCACGCCCAGCCCGTTGATCATCGTCGTGTGTGAGTCCGTGCCGACGAGCGTGTCGGGATACGCCATCGTCGCGCCGTTCGCTCGCGTGAACACCACGCTCGCCAGGTACTCCAGGTTCACCTGATGCACGATGCCGCTGTCCGGCGGCACGACGCGGAAGTTATCGAACGCCGCCTGCGCCCAGCGCAGCAGCGCGTAGCGCTCGACGTTGCGCTCCATCTCGCGCCGCGCGTTCAGCTCGACCGCCTCCGTCGTGCCGAAGTAATCCACGATCACCGAGTGGTCGATGACGAGGTCGACCGGCACGAGCGGATTGATCCGCTTCGCGTCGCCGCCCAGCGACCGCATCGCGTCGCGCATCGCCGCGAGATCGACGACGCACGGCACACCAGTGAAGTCCTGCAGCAGCACGCGCGCCGGCATGAACGCGATCTCGCGGTCCGGCTGCGCGTCCGGGTTCCAGCGCGCGACCGCCTCGACGTCCTCGGCGTGCACGACGTGCCCGTCTTCGCGGCGCAGCAGGTTCTCGAGCAGGATGCGGAGTGAGAACGGCAGCCGCTCGACGTGGCCCACGCCGCCCTTCGTCAGCGCATCGAGCCGGTGGATGCCGTACGACGCCTCGCCCACGCGCAGCGTCGCACTGCTACCAAACGAATCGTGGGCCACAGAAGTCCTCCGCTGGCAGCATACCGCCCTTTGTCACTCCGAGCGAAGCGACCTGTCCGCCTCAGGAGGAGGAATCTGTCGAGACAAGACAGGCCATCTGCCCCCCGCCAACGCCGCTCGATTTCCGTCGCCCACAGGCAGAAGGGAAGGATAGATGATTGGTATATCAGCCACGAGAGTCGGCGGCACAAGCGCGCTGCGCAGGAGTTCATGACTGAGGTGGCGCGCTGAAGTCGAAGCGGGCAAGCGGGGTGCGTTCGCCTCGACGGCGCGCCTGGAGCGCTTCGAGCTCGTGGAAGGTCTGCACCCAGCAGAGTCAAGGGGCGGTCAGCGGATGCGGGAACGGATAAGCGAATGGGAAGGTGTACCGCGCACTGAAGTACGCGGCATCGGACTCACCCCGGCCCCTCCCTGAGAGGCAGGAGGGGAAATCAAGGAAGAGCGCCGCCCGGCCCGGTGCCGCCGCGTCGGGCGGCGCTCCGTTGCGGCGTCCCCGTCTTGGCCGGCGTCCCAGTGCTCGCTGCTCTTGTGCCAGTGGCCGTGCCCGCTGCCTTCGTGCTCATCGCCCTCGGGGTTGAGCTAGTTGTCGTTGTTTTCGGCGTTACCTGGCCTGGGCAGTCGTCGTCGCGTTCGCGTTGCTGCCGCTCTTGCAGCCGGCGCCTTCAGAACAGCCTGCACTGGTTGAGCGAGTTTGGTTTCTGTCGCTCACGCGCAAACCGCCGGATGTCGTAGACGGTAAACCGGCCCGGCGGATCTTCGTACGCAACGCTCGCCCGAGCCTGACTTACGAGCGACCGCAGCAGTGTCTGCTCGTCGGTGTGGTAATGGCGCTGATACGCTCGCTCGATCACTACGAAATCGACGGCTTTGAAGGCAGTGAAGCATCTGTACTGTTGTTCGCTCCAGTTCCGGCGGAAGACGCTCTCGCTAAAGAACTCGTTCCCGAGCACGGCGCCGTGGCGGACGAAGTAGTACATTCCGTCTTCTCGCTCGGTCGGTTCGAGGACACGGTAGTTGGCACCGGGTTTGAAGGTCGGCGACGCGAAGAAGGCAGCGTAGATGTCACTACTCCCATGTAATGCACCGTAGTAGGTCTCGTGATACTGGTTCAGGGGACCGGTCTCGAAGAGGACGACGCCGAGGACCATCATCCCCGCAACAGCCAGCGCCGGACGATAGAACCGCCGTACGTATGGAGCGAGGAAAGTCAACGCGAATGGCAGGAGGAGGATGCTGCCTCGCCTCGGGAGCACGTCCGCGACGGACGACACGATCGTACGCAGGGAATTCTCGCGCAGTGCCGGCGTCTGGAGCATCATCCAGTAGAACGGGATCAGGGCCAGCCCAACCGGCACGGCGAGCAGGACGAGCCGGCGTACTTTCGGCCGGTCTAGCACCAGGAGGAACAATCCGTAGGCGGCCGCTGCCGCGCCGCCTACGATTGGATGCGTGCTCACCGTAAGCCAGAGCAGTAAGGCAGCGAGTACATGGCGCCGCCCCTCGAAGGCCCATATGAAGAGAAAGAAGAAGACTGTGCTCCAAAGGGTGGGGAACTGGAAGGCATAGACCGCGTCGATAAAGTAGGGGTTAGCAACGAAGAGCAGGAGGAACCAGGGGTCGCGAATGATGGGCCGGGCGAGGCCGGCCGCCCAAACCGCGCCCAGAACCGCGACCGCCATCAGGAACGAGACCGCCCAGTTGCCGAACACGCGGAAGAGGAACGCCCCGATCATGTACGGCGTGAACCCATACGGAAAGGTCACTGCCTGTCCCGAGTCCAATGCGCTGATACGCATGGGGATGCGACCATGATGGAAGAGCTGTTGGCTGATGTACCAGACGTGGGTATAGTTCTGGATCGAGTCGTCGGCAAGAAAGATCGGGTGGATGAGCAGATCGACGATCATGAAGAAGAGCGCCAGCGGCCCGAGCGCTGGCAAGATGTAGGTCGACCACGCAGGCAGGTCGCGTGGGCCGTCGCGTGCCGTGATCGCTCGCCACCAGGCGGCAAGGATCACAACGAGCTCGGCCACGTTTCTCTCGGCGAAAGCTTCACCGCCACGAACACCCCGCACTGCGTGAACTCGCTTTCGATGAAGTTCGTCCCCGCGCACTGACAGCCGTTCACTTCTCCTAGCCCATCAGGGGAAGCAACAGGACGAGCCCAGACGCTGGGCGCCTGAGATGAGCGTCCTGCTCCGGCTTGTGAGAGAACTCGTGCGGTGCGGCTCGCGCCCTACGGCGTCCCCGTCTTGGGCGGCGTCCCGGTGCTGGCTGCCTTGGTGCTGATGGCCGTGCCCGCTGCCTTTGTGCTGGTGGCCGTGCCCGCTGCCTTCGTGCTCGTCGCCTTCGGCGTGGCGCTGGTCGTCGTCGTCTTCGGCGTTACCTTGGCCTGGGCAGTCTTTGTCGCGTTCGCATTCGAGTTGCTGCTGCTCTTGCAGCCTACGCCTACCAGGGAGCCGATCAGGATCGCTCCCGTGCCGGCACCCAGTAACCAGTTCTTTGCCTTCATGGCCCTGCCTCCTTACAGTGTCGCGCGCGAAGGATGAATGTAGCGGAGTCACCTTCGCCAGCTCTTTCCTTCGGAAGTTAGCGGAGTCAATGCCTAGGCTCAAGAGAGACCAAGGCCCTGCAACCGTGTCTATCGCCGCCGCAGATTGCGCGAATGAGTCGTCTCGCACCAAAACTGTCACACTTTCGCGACGACTCCCGCCACGTTGGCCGTGTATTGTGGTCAGCGCAGCGGCGCGGCGTCCCCCATAGGGAGCCTGCTACGCATCAGGTTCCCGCCTCCCTTAGGCGCGCGCTGCTGCACTCTCCGCTTCTGTCCCAGTCTTGAACCAGCACGACCGTCCCCAGTTCAACGATCCGAACCGTCATCCTCCCACACGCCGCACACGGCAGCGCCCGAGTGGACGGCCTGCACCAAGGGTCGCCGGGACTGGCCGCGTCAGAACGCGATCACTATGTGGGGATAGCGATTGCTATTGACGGCGGTGCCTGCGACGCAAGCGTCCTCGATCTTGAGGCGCGGTCACGCCCACGCCCGCCTTCGTCAGCGCATCGAGCCGGTGGATGCCGTACGACGCGTCGCCCACGCGCACCGTCGCGTTGCTACCAAACGAATCGTGAGCCACAGAAGTCCTCCGCTGGCAGCATACCGCCCTCTGTCATTCCGAGCGAAGCAACCTGTCCGCCCATGAGGAGGAATCTGTCGAGACAATATCTGTAGCTCGCCGTGCGCCAACGTCGCACGATGCCCCTCGCCCTCAGGGAGAGGGGAAATCAAGGAAGAACTACGCCCGGCCCCGTCCGCTGCCGCCGCGTCGGGCTGCGCTCGGTACAACACCGCCGTAGCCGAGCGACGAATCCTCAACACCCAGATCGATCGATAACCTTGATCTGGGTCGCCAGCTTGTCGTCGCCAGCGTGGCTCCGACTGGTCAGGCGGCGACCATTCGTCCGAGCGTTAGGTCAGATACGAGAAGGGCGGGCTACGGGGCAGGCTGGCACGGATCCGCCCGGCCAACCAGAGGCCCAGGAACGCCACGACCGCGCCGCCGGCCAAGTCAAGAAAGAAGTGGTCCGCGCTGAACACGGCAGCTGCTCCCATTGCCGCCGGCATCAGCAGCGCCGCATACCTCCAGCGCCGCCGGAGATTGCCCACGACCGCGGCGGCCACCAGCACGTTCCAGCCGAAATGCAGGCTGGGCAAGGCGGCGTACTGGTTGACAAGGGCCGGCGGCTGCCAGATGTAGTAGGACGTCGAGCTCGACACGGTGTCCACGAATCCCCACTGCGGAAGGAACCTGGGCGGGGCTGTCGGTACAAGCCAGAACGCGAGTAGACCGAGCGCGCCCGAAATCAAAAACGCGTTTCGATACAGGCTGTACTGAGAACGGTGGAAGGCGTAGACCCACAAGGCCACCGCGATGATCACCGGCAGGTGGCCCCAGACATAGGTCGTGTTCACCAGCCATTCGGCTGCACCGCGGTGAAGGACCGCAGCCTGGAGGTCCGCTTCCCAGAAGAGGTGCAGCTTCTGCTCGACGTCGATCACGCGCGCGGCGTTATCGAACGCTTCGGATTGACGTCCCCCCACGCTGCCTCGCACCAGGAGGTACAGGGCGTAGGCCGCGACGATGAACAGCGCCTCGAGGAAAAGGCGGGCCGGATTCGTCCAGTGCACCCAGCCAGGGAAGCGACGGCCCGCCCCCTTCGCCCCGTCCTTCAAACACCGTTGGACGTTCACGAGACGACTCTCAGGGTTCGCGTTCAAGCGACTCCTGCACCTCCATCAGAGCGGCGTAGCTCTTCCCTACGATAGTGCGCCGCATGTCTTCAGGTCAGAGCCAGACGGCCCGCGTTTCGCGGGCCGAAGAACACGCGCCCGAAGACGCCCTACTCTAGCCTGGGACCGTCCGCCACGATTCACGAGACGCTGATTCCGGGTTCGCCTAACAGAAGCGGAAAGAAGGGCGTTTTTGCAAAACAAAGTCGTCAACGCCGGGCTCTGCAGGTCCGGCGGGGCGATCTCGCAGTACCGCCATCGACCCCGTACACTAGACCTCGGCCATGCCGCCCCTCATCACGTCGCACGCCGCCTGCAAGGGCCACGCTCCCGAGAACACCCTGGCCGGCACCCGCGCCGCCTTCAAGCTCGGCGCCGACGCGATAGAGATCGACGTCCACCTCACGAGCGACGGCGTCCCCGTCCTCATCCATGACGAGACCGTCGACCGCACGACCGATGGCCGCGGGCCGATCGCGGAGCTATCGCTGCGCCGGGCGCGCCGCCTCGACGCCGGTGACGGCGAGCGCATCCCGACGCTGCGTGAAGTCCTCGACGAAGCCGCTGGCCGCGTACTCATCGTCATCGAGATCAAGCCCGAAGGCATCGAGAAGGAAGTCCTCGCCGTCGTGCGGCGCGCCAAGGCGCTCGATTGGTGCGCCGTGCATTCGTTCCGCGCGCGCGTCGTCGCGCGGGTGCGCTCGCTCGAGCCGAAGATGCCCTGCTCGCTCCTCACCGGCGGGAACGAGATCCGCGACTGGCCGAAGGTCTTCTCGCTGGCGCTCTCGCTCGGCGCGCAGGGCATCGCGCCGCGACACGACGTGATCACGCCCGAGCTGGTCCGCGCCGCTCACCTGCGCGAGCTGCGCTGCTCCACGTGGACGGTCGATACGCAGGCCGACGCGCGGCGCGTTTACGCCGCCGGCGTCGACGCGATCACGACGGACTACCCCGATCGCGTCCGCCGCTGGCTACGCCTCCCGCGCTAGCCGGCGGACTATTGCCCGCAGTCGAGCGTGGCGGAAACGGCGTACGTCTGCGCGAGCCTGTTGAGGCTCGTACATGCGTCCGCGAGCTTGCTGCTGGCGGCCTTCGCTTGGGGGCCGGTGACAACCCCAATCGGATCGTTACTCGTCGAATCGATCGCCGACTGCGCGATGTCGATCACGCCTGTCAGCGCATCGATTGTCGCCTTATGGGCGTCGCGCGCCTCGGCGGGCGGACTGAGCTGCTGCAGGCCGTCTCGCAGGTCTTTGTCGATCGCCACGTCTTCGGTTAGGTACTGACGAACGACATCGAGCCTTAGCTCATCCGGGACCGGCGTCTGCAACAGCCCACTGATGTTCTCCAGCCGTCGTGTCGCCGTCTCGTCCAGCGCGGCCACCTGCTGGAAGTACTGCTGCAGCGCCGTCGACGCCGTGCCGATGGGCGTCACCGGCCCCAGAGTCGAGCCGGCCGTCGGACTGCCGCTCTTGCTGCCGCTGCTGCACGCGACAGCGAGGCCGCAGAGCGCAACGGCGCCGGCGAGCAGAGCGAGTCGAGCTGTAGACTTCATCGTCAGGACAGGGCAGTATACCATCGCGATCAGCTTCGTTGACACCTTCTCGAGGCCCGCGATACACTCGAGCGCCCGCCATGAGAAACAGGCGACCCGGAGGCATGAACTTGGCAGATACGCCCTGGTTGGAACAGAAGCGCGCGGCGAGCGGTCGCTGTGGCGCTGTTTCTCATTTCAGTAGCCATGAGTGAGAACAAGCAGGACTGGATCGATAGCACGTACCGGCAGGCGGCCGAGCGCGCGCCCGAGCGCGACGCCGTCTTCCAGACCAGCGCCGGCACGCCCGTCCAGCCCCTCTACACCCCCGAGGACCTCGCCAGCGACGGCGACGTCCTCGACTACGGAGAAAAGCTGGGCTTCCCCGGCGTCTACCCCTACACACGCGGCATCCAGCCCACCATGTACCGCGGCCGCCACTGGACCATGCGCCAGTACGCCGGCTTCGGCACCGCCGAGGAGTCGAACCAGCGCTACAAGTTCCTCCTCTCGCAGGGCCAGACCGGCCTCTCCGTCGCCTTCGATCTGCCGACGCAGATCGGCTACGACGCGGACGACCCGATGGCCGAAGGCGAGGTGGGTAAGGTGGGTGTATCGATCTGCTCGGTCCACGACATGGAGATGCTCTTCGCCGGCATCAAGATCGAAGACGTCACCACGTCGATGACGATCAACGCCACAGCGTCGATCCTGCTTGCGCTCTACGTCGCCGTCGCGAAGAAGCAGGGCGCCGATCTGACGAAGGTCGGCGGCACCACGCAGAACGACATTCTGAAGGAGTACATCGCGCGCGGCACGTACGCGTTTCCCCCCCGCCCATCGATGCGGCTCATCACCGACTGCTTCACCTGGTGCATGGACAACCTGCCCTCCTGGAACACGATC
Organism: Dehalococcoidia bacterium; assembly: GCA_041497735.1. GTDB lineage: Bacteria > Chloroflexota > Dehalococcoidia > DSTF01 > RBG-16-68-14 > JBBDXS01. The sequence continues at coordinate 14,783 of JBGQHA010000016.1, forward strand.
AGCATCAGCGGCTATCACATGCGCGAGGCCGGCTGCACCGCCGCGCAGGAGGTCGGCTTCACGCTCAGCAACGCCATCGCCTACGTGGGTGCCGGGCTCGCCGCCGGGCTCGAGTTCGATGCTTTCGCACCGCGGCTTGCCTTCTTCTTCGCGTGTCACTCGCTCTTCCTCGAAGAGGTCGCGAAGTTCCGCGCCGCGCGCCGCCTCTGGGCCAAGATCGCCAAGGAGCGCTTCGGCGCGAAGGACCCGCGCTCAATGATGCTCCGCTTCCACACGCAGACCGGCGGCGCGACGCTCACCGCGCAGCAGCCCGACAACAACATCGTGCGCACCGCCTTCCAGGCGCTCGCCGCCGTCCTCGGAGGCACGCAGTCGCTCCA
>JBGQHA010000017.1:0-15069 GCA_041497735.1 Dehalococcoidia bacterium
CAGGCCGAGGAGCTGATCGGCCGCGTGCGCGATCTGCTGGGCGAAGCGAAACGCGCGCTGCAAGCGCACCAGGACACGTACCACGCGGGGTTTGTGCACGACTCGCAGAAGGAGTACGCGGAGGCGAGCATCACGCTGGCGGTGATCGCGGGGCGGCCGCTGCCGACGCCGGGCGACCTGGACATCGAGCTGCCGGCGTACCTGAACGGGATGGGCGAGGCCGTCGGCGAGCTGCGCCGCCACCTGCTCGATCGGCTGCGCGGCGGCGACGTCGAGCACTGCGAATCGATCCTGGCGGCGATGGACGATATGTACAGCGTGCTGGTGACGATGGACTACCCAGACGCCATGACGGGCGGCTTACGGCGAACGACGGACTCGGTGCGCGGCATTCTGGAGCGCACGCGAGGCGATCTGACGGTGTCGGTGCGGCAGCGGGAGCTGGAGCGGAAGCTGGCGGACTTCGACCGGCGGTTATCGTAAACCTCGGGCAGTTGCCCGTAAGCCGCACCGTGATAGCATCGTAACCAGCAGTGCGCCGCCCGGCGCACCGAAGTGCAGCCAGGAAGGAACGCCGGATGAATGGACTGGGTAGGGTAAGGCTTGGCTTGGCCGCGACGCTGGCGGCCGCGTTGGTCGGTGCGGGCGCGTTGCTGCTCGTATCGCAAGCAGCCGCGGTGAGCGGAACGTTGACCGTCGGCTCGGCCACGCTCGCGCCAGGCGGCCAGGCGACGGTGGACATTCGCGCCAACGTCCCGACGCCGGGACTCGGCGCCTGGACGCTGGACCTGACGTACGACCCGGCCAAGGTTTCGATCGTAAGCTGCGCTCCCGCGCCGTCGCACAGTGAGTGCAACACCCACTACGGGGCGAACACGATCCGGCTCGTCGGCGCAACCGGACCTGGGCTGATGGGCGATGTGAGCCTCGCGACGGTCACGTTCCACTCGCTGGCCGCGAGCGGTTCGGCATGCAGCGCGGCCATCCCACTCACCGTGACCGCAACGCTGTTCGATGATGCCACCACCGGCGGGCCGCAGCCGGTCACCGTCACCGTGACGAACGGCGCGCTTCTGTGCCCAGCGGCGCCGACTGCCGTGGCGCCAACCGCGACCCCATTGCCCCGGCTCGTGGTTACCGGTGCAGGATCCGGCGCTGCCGGTTCGTCGAGCGGGTGGCTGATCGCTCTGGCAGGCGTTGGCGTCGCAGTGCTGGCCGGCTACGGCGCCGTGCGCCTCCGGACGAAGCAGACTTAGATCGCGAAGGGCGGGGCAGCGGCGGAGCGCGCCTACGGCCCAGGGCGACGCACCAGCTTTCGGGAATCGTGCGGCGGAAAGAGCAGCCAGATTCTTCGCTGTCGTCCGCCTGCGGCGGACTAGCCGCTCAGAATGACGGCGGAGAATCGCGGGGCTGAAGGGGGGCCATCCCAAGAAGGTGCGCACGTGGCGACCTAAAGGTCGCCCCTACGACCGGCGGTTGCTATGTGGCTCCCCGAGCGACCGACACCGACTGACGGAACTGGTACTGCTCCACGAGGAGCACGAACAGCCGCACGACGCAGAGCACGGGGTTCATGGGCGGGCGGATGTTCTCGAGGAGCAGCGAGCGCAGCGCCGCTCGATGGAAGGCGAGCACCTCGTCCGGGCTGGAGCCGCGCTCCAGGAACATGCGGATGAGGCCGTCTTCCTCCCGCTCGGCGGCACGCGGAAACACGCGAAACGCCTCGCGCAGGTAGCGCTCGAACGCTCCGAACAGATCGTCCAAGCTCTCCTCGCCGTAGGCGGGCGAGGCGTGGTCAAGGCCGCGAGCATGGTGGCTGGTCGCATCGTGGAAGGGCTGCAGCAGCCAGTCGGTTTCCTCCAAGGCGGCGTCGATATCGAGCGCGCCGGCCGTGAGCGCCGACCGGCGCTGCTCATCTGTTGATGCGATCTGCTGGCGCAGCGTTGCCTGGAGCGTGCGGATGATGCTTGAGGTGAGTAGGTCGTCCTTCGTGATGTAGTCGGCGGCGCCGGCTTTCATCGCGGAGACAGCGATACGCTCATCCCGGATGCCGGTGATGAGCACGACTCGAATGTCCGGCCAGGACTCGCGGATGCGCTCGAGCAAGCGCAGGCCGTTCATGCCCGGCAGGTTGTAGTCGACGAGCGCGATATCGCAGCCGTGCTGGGCGAGGAACGTCAAGGCGTCCTCGGCGGTCTCAACGGCGTAGACCTTGCGGATACCGAACGTATCGAGCGATCTGACGACGAGCACGCCGTCGTCGGGGTTGTCCTCGACTACGAGCACGGCGCTGTCCTTGGGATTGAGTGCCTGGATCATGATGCCCTCCCCTCTCCGGCCGGTGCGGTTGCGCTGAGGCGCGCCAAACGAGTTCGGTAGCTGGCCACACTGCGCGCGATCCAGCCGAGATCTTGCGCGCGCAACGGCTTGATGAGATAGCTATGCGCGCCGAGGTCCTGCGCGGCGCGAACATCTTCGTCGCTGTCGGAGCCGCTGAGCACGACGACGGGCACGTCGCGCAGGCGCGGTTCCGCCTTGACGCGGCGAAGCACCTCGATGCCGGACAGGCCGGGCAGGTTGATGTCGAGCAGGATGAGGTCCGGCAGCTCACCGGGCAGCTTGGCGGCGTACGCCGAGGCCTCAAGCCCGTCACGAAGGACGGTGAGGCAAAGTGGCGGCTCGTTGCGGTCGATGAGGCGCCGTACGGCGGCGACATCGTCGGGGCCGTCTTCAACCAGCAGCACGTGCATCGGCGTCTCCGGATAGCTTGTTCATGACCGCCCAGTACCTATCGATGGCCGGCAGAAGGCTGGCAACATCGCCCTGCGTGATCGGCTTGACGAAGTACATGTTGCCGCCGAGCTGCGAGCATTCCTGCATGCAGTCGGTCTGGCCGGTGAGAACGGCCACCGGGATGGCGCAGAGCTCAGCATCGTTCTTGAGCCGGCGGAGGACCTCCCAGCCATCGATACCGGGAAGACGCAGGTCGAGCAGGATGAGCTGCGGGCGACTGGTTGTGCCGCTCAGGAGCACGTCGAGCGCTTCGTTGCCGTCGCGAACGAGCTGCAGCGTGAACTCTGCGCCCGTGCGCCGGATCACCTGGCATGTGATCTCGGCATCGATCTCGTTGTCTTCGACGAGGAGGATGGAGAGCATGCTATGCAGCCCGATCCAGCTTTGCCGGCGACGCGCTGATCTTCTGGAAGCCGGGACGCTCAATGATCTCAAGGAACGTCGCGGCCAGGTCCGGGTCCCACTGCGTGCCAGCGCCCTTCTTGATCCTGCGGACGACCTCTGCGCGCGGAAGCGCTTTACGATATGGCCGGTCCGTGGACATGGCGTCGAACGAATCCGCGAGGGAGACGATGCGGGCGAGGAGCGGGATGTCGGCGCCGGAGAGGCCATCGACATAGCCGCTGCCGTCCCAGCGTTCGTGGTGGTGGCGAATGATCGGGCCGACCTGGCGTGAGAACCAGAGGCAGGAGCAGATGCGCTCGCCGACGAGCGGGTGCTGCCGGATCTCTTCCCATTCCTCTTCGGTCAGCAAGCCCTGCTTCGTGAGCACCTTCGCGCTGACGGCAAGCTTGCCGATGTCGTGGAGGAGGGCGCCGTAGCGGAGCGTGCGGAGCTGTGCCTCATCGAGGCCGAGCTCTTGGCCGAGCAGCAGCGCGTAGCCGGCGAGACGTTGCAGGTGGCCCCCAGTGGTCGCGTCGATGTTCTCGGCGGCGCTGGCGAGGGCAATCATGATCTGCTCATCGAAGCGGCGGCGCTCGTCACGGTCCTGGAACTGCTCCAGCGCGCGCTGGAGCGCGTCGCCGAGCGAGGACGGCGTCACAGAGTCCTTCCGGAAGTAGTCGCAGGCGCCGGCGCGGATGGCTTCGACGGCGAGGCGCTCATCGCCGCGCCCAGTGAGCAGGATGACCGGCGGATAGTCGATGGTGGTGGCGAGCCGCCGGAGGAAGCTCACGCCGTCCTCGCCGGGCATGGAGTAATCGAGCAGGAGGAGATCGGCGCCATCGCCGCGGAGCTGTTCCAGGCACTGGCTGGTCGAGTGGGCGGAGACGACGTCGAACTTGAGGCGCGGGTACTGCGCGAGCTGGCGGCGCACGATGGCGATGTCCTCTGGATTGTCATCGACGATGAGGACGCGGACCGGTTCGATCGAAGTGGCGCATTCGGGGGCTGCGGACAGGGCGGGCATGGCTTTCCTCCTCATCAGCTCGCGGGCGGGAGCGTCACCACGTCGAACCAGTACTGGCGCACGATCTCCAGCGCGCGCGTGAGCCGATCGAAGACGATGGGCTTCTGGATGAAGCTGTTGGCGCCGAGCCGGTAGCTACGTTCGACGTCCTCCACGCGCGCGGAGGCGGTGAGCATCACGATTGGCACATTGGAGACTCCGCTCGACGCGCGCACGTGCTGTAGCACATCGAAGCCGTTGACCTTGGGAAGATTGATATCGAGCAGGACGAGATCGGGGCGCGCGCTCCTAGGCGACTCGCCGCAGAGCACATCGAGGGCTTCCCGCCCGTCGCGTGCCACGAGAAGTGTGCTCGCCACATCCGCCTTCTCGAAGGCGCGGCGCGTGATGGCGAGGTCGTCCGGATTGTCCTCGACAAGCAGGATGCGCAACAGCCGGTATCGTTCCATATCCCCTACCTTGCGCTCTCCTTATGCAGCAGCGGCTTGCTCACGCCAGAGCGGCAGCGTGACGTTGAACGTCGCGCCCGAGCCGTTCTCAGACTCGACCCAGACGCGACCGTGGAGCGCCTCAGCAGCGCGCTTGACGATGGCGAGGCCGGCGCCGGTGCCTTCGTAGTCCTCCCGGCGGTGGAGCCGCTGAAAGACGCCGAAGATCTTGTCGCGGTACTGCGGTTCGATGCCGATGCCGTTATCGCGAACGAAGAACGTGACGTTGCCGTCGGAGACGTCGCGAACGCCGACGGTGACGACAGGCGCTCCGCTCTTGTTGAACTTGAGGCCGTTGCCGATCAGATTGCCGAAGATCTGCTCCAGGCGGGCGAGATCGCCGAGGACGCACGGAAGCGCGCCGGCGACCTCGATGCGGCCGCCCGCGTCATCGATCGAGGCCTGGAACGCCATGCGCATGTCGTCCACGAGTTGTGCGACATCGACGCAGACGAGCTCCTCGGGATGCCGGCTGAGGCGCGAGAGGACGAGGAGCTCCTCGATCATCTGCTTCAGACGGCCGGCCGCCTTGCCCATGCGGGTGAGGTAGTCCTTGCCCTGCTCATCCAAACGGCCCGCGTAGTCCTCCAGGAGAAACTGGCTAAAGGCCTCGAGTGTGCGAAGCGGCTCCTTGAGATCGTGAGAGACGCTGTAAGTGAACGACTCGAGCTCTTGGTTGCGCTTTTCCAGCTCGTCGAGCGTGACGCGCAGCGCGTCGTCGCTGTGCTTGCGGCCGATGGCGTAGCGGATGGCGCGGCCAAGCTGGCTGCCGTCGATCTGACCTTTAATCAGATAGTCCTGAGCACCCTCCTCGACCGCCTGGCACGCAACCTTTTCGTCGCTCAGGCCGGTGAGGACAACGATCGGGACGTTGGTCGCCCTGGTCTGTAGCGCCCCGAGGCCATCGAGGCCTTGCGCGTCGGGCAGCCCAAGGTCGAGCAGGATCACGTCGTGGCGCTGCTCGCGGACCTTCTCGAGGCCGGCCGCCAGCAGCTCGACCCAGAGGAGATCGAACGAGCCCGGGGCTTCGGCAAGCATCTCCTGGATGAGCCGCGCGTCACCCGCGTTATCTTCGATGAGCAGGACGGAGAGCGTTTTACTATACATTGGCTTCCGATGGCAGCTTGACGATGCAGAGCCAAAAGTCCTCGATGGAGCCGACCACGGACATGAACTGTTCGAGATCGATCGGTTTGGTGATGTAGCAGTTGGCATACAGGTTGTATGAACGCAGGATATCCTCCTCAGCTTGGGACGTGGTGAGGATGACGACCGGAATGCTGCGCAGGTCGTCATCGGACTTGATCTCCTCCAGCACCTGGCGGCCATCCTTCTTTGGCAAGTTGAGATCGAGCAGGACGAGATCGGGGCGCGGGACGGCATCGTATAACGGCTCTCGACGGAGAAAGCTCAGCGCAGCGACGCCATCGCCGACGACGCTCACGTTGTTCGCAACCTTGCCGTCGCGCAGGGCTTCCTGGGTGAGCCGGACGTCGCCGGGGTTATCCTCGACGAGCAAGATCTCGATGGGTCGCTCGCGTACGGCCGTTGTCATGCGTGTGTCTCCTTTCTCACGCGGCAGCTCGTTCGGGCACGGCGGCCGGCAGCGTGAAGTGGAACGTGGCGCCTTCGCCCGGCGGCGACTCGACCCAGATGCGGCCGCCGTGACGTTCGACGATCTTCTTGCAGACGGCCAGGCCGATGCCGTTGCCGGGATAGGCATCGCGGCCCTGCAGTCGCTGGAAGATCACAAAGATGCGATCGAAGTAGTCAGGCGCGATGCCGATGCCGTTGTCCTTCACAGAGAAGCGATAGCCGGCGCCCTCCGGCTCCGCCGAGACGTGAACGCGCGGCGGAGCGTCGCCGCGGAACTTGATGCCGTTGGCGATGAGGTTCTGAAGTAGCTGGCCGATCTGCCCATCGTCGGCGAGCACAGCGGGCAGCGGATCGTGCGTGATCTCCGCCTGCGACTCTCGAATGACGGCGCTGAGGTCCTGCAGCGTCCGCGCGAGCACCGCTTCCGCGTCGACGGGAACGCGGTCCTTGCCGCGGCTGCTCACGCGAGAGAAGTTGAGCAGGTCGTTGATCAGCGTGTGCATGCGCTTCGCACCGTCGACAGCGTAGTTGATGAAGTCGTCGGCGTCGGCATCGAGCTTGCCGGCATAGCGGCGCTGGAGGAGCTGCGTGTAGTTGCCGACCATGCGGAGCGGCTCCTGCAGGTCGTGCGAGGCGACGTAGGCGAACTGCTCCAGCTCGGCGTTGGAGCGCGCCAGGTTCTGCATGGTTTGCTCCAAGCGGTCCTCAGTACGCTTTTGATCAGAGACGTCCGACACGGTTGCCGCGACGAGGCGATGGGCACCCGCGCTCAACGGCGTGAGGCCAATGGCCACCGGGAACTCACTCCCGTCCTTGCGGCAGGCGTGCAGATCGAACCCCGTGCCCAAGGAGCGGGCGCTCGGCGCCTGCCAAAAGGCGCGGCGGCGGTCAGGATTACGGCTTCGCGCGTCTTCCGGCAGGAGGACCTCGACGGGCTGGCCGATGAGCTCGGCGCCCGGATAGCCGAACATCGCCTCCGCTGCCGGATTGAGCGAGACGATGACGCCTTGCTCATCAACCATGAGGATGCCGGCGGCGGCATGCTCGACGAATGAGCGAAACCGGCCTTCGATCTCGCGCAACGCGTCGTCGGATGCTTTGCGGTCGGCTTCGCGTCGCTCCAGCGCCGCGGCCATCTCGTCGAATCCACGAGCGAGCTGGCCGATCTCGCCTCGATCACTTTGGAGACCGGAGCGCGCGGTGAGATCGCCGCCGGCGACACGGTGCGCCGATCGCGTGAGCGCGCGAACGCCGCGCAGGACGAACCAGTCGCCGCCGAACCAAGCGGCGAGCAACGGGAGCAGCGTGACCCCGGCCAGCAAGGAGAGGTTGCGATACAGCGCCGAGTCGGCGTACCTGTACGCGCCCGCCGTCGAGATGCCAACCGCAACGTAGGCGCCGGAGTCGGACGCGCCCAGCGGCCTGAATGAGTACAGGCGACGCACGCTATCGACGCCCTCTGTCTCGCTTGTGCCCGTGCCTCGCTCGAGCACCACCTGCCCTAGCGGCGTCTGCGAGACATCCTGCCCCTGCCAGATCTCCGGGTCGGGATAGCGCGAGAGCACCACGCCGTTCCGGTCGATGACCGTCACAGCAGCCCCTTTGGGCAACGGCGCCTGGCCGACGAGTGTACTGAACCACGTCAGGTCCACGCCGCTCACCAACATGCCTGTGATCTCGCCGGCCTGACTGTAGAGCGGATACGCAAACGGAAGCGTGGGGACGTTCAATCCACCGCGCGCGATGACATACTCGCCGGTCGTGAACTGGCGCGTCCGCAGCGCGCGCTGGACGTACTCGCGGTCGCTGATGTTGGCCGGCCCGTTGAGCGTGACGCTGCTGCACACGATGTCGCCGGCTGGCGACGCCAGTGTAATGGCGATGTACTGTTTCTCGACGGCGTTCACGGCCGCCAGGTAGCCCCGGCACGCGGCGGGATCTCCGCCGACGACCTGCGGTGCAGCGGCCAGGGCAAGGAACATCTGCCGCGTGCCTTCCACGATCTCGCTCTGCTGCGTCGCGACGACCTGCGCGAGCCGTTGCGCGTCCTCCCGGGCGCGGTCCCTTTCGTGGTTGCGCTGGGCGATTCCCGTCCATACGATCAGCGCAAACGCCGGCAACGCAGCGATGAGCACGAGGATGACCAGGCGCGCGCGCAGGCTGGAGAATAGACGGGGCATGTAGGCACCCTCCCTACGCGACTGCGGGCGTCTCGATCGGCGAGCGCGACCGGTTGGAGGCAACCAGACGCTCCTTTTGCTCGGGCATTTTCCTACGTACGTTCTCGGAACGAGCGCGCGTTTGGGTATTCACCCAAAGGCCGATTGCGCGCCTACGCCGAGCGGACTATGCAAGACGTGTGGTACGGACGGTGAGGCATGAGACCTGTAGCAATCTGCGCGCTCAACACGCTATAATCGCGCATCCTACACCGGCGGTGAGACTCTGAGCCGATCACCTGGCGGCACGCTAACCGTGCTCTTCACGGACCTCGTCAGCTCGACGGAGCTGATGCAGCGGCTTGGGGACGAGCAGGCGGATCGCGTCCGGCGCGCTCACTTCCGAGCGCTGCGCGACGCTGTCACCTCGCGCGGGGGCCTGGAAGTGAAGAGCGTGGGGGACGGCCTCATGGTCGTCTTCTCCAGCGCCCTCGACGCCGTGGCCTGCGCCGTCGCGATGCAGCAAGCCGTGCATGCGCACAACCAGCGTGGCGAGGGGCCGCCGCTGGGCGTGCGCGTCGGGCTGGACGTGGGCGAGCCGATCCGGGAAGAGGCGGACTATTTCGGAACGCCGGTGGTCATCGCCAAGCGCCTGTGTGATAGCGCGCAAGGCGGCCAGATCATCGTGTCGGAGCTGGTGAGACGGCTAGCAGGCGGCCGCGCGGGCGTGGCGTTCCGCGATCTCGCAGCGCTGCGGCTCAAGGGCATTGCGGAGCCGCTTTCGGTCTGCGAAGTCGTCTGGGAACCGCAGGCGCAGGCAGCGAGCATGGCCGCATCGGAGAATGAGAGCGCCCGCATGCTGGCGGAGGGCGAGGCGGCCGTCTTCGTCGGGCGAAGCCGTGAGCTGGAAGAGCTGCGCCGATGTTGGGAGCGCGCCTGCGCCGGCCAGCGCCAGCTCGTGTTGCTAACGGGGGAGCCCGGGATCGGCAAGACGAGGCTCGCGGCCGAGTTCGCTCGCGAGGCAGTCGCTGACGGAGCAGAAGCGTTGGCGGGGCGCGCCGAGCGCTCGGCTGGTTTCGCCAATCAGCCGTCCATCGCATCAGTCTTTTCCGAGAACAAGTTCTCGAAGCCCGTCGTCCTCCTGCTGGACGATCTGCAGTGGGCTGATGCGGCGACCCTGGAGCTACTAGCGCGAGCGGTTAGGCGGCAGCAAGAGTCCCCGCTACTGATCATCGCAGCATATCGGGAGGCGGACGTGACATCGAAGGAGCCCGTTGCGGAGCTGGTGGGGGACCTGCGGCGTGAGCGGCTCGTGCAGCGCATCCCGGTGACCGGCCTCGCTGAGGCAGAGGTGGCTACGCTTGTCGCGTCGTGGGCGGGACAGCACGCGCCGGCGGAGCTCGCCCGGATGATCCACACGCGCACCGAGGGAAATCCGTTCTTCGTAGAGGAGGTGCTGCGCGACCTGGCCGAAACGGGAGCGATGTACGACGAGGACGGCCGGCTGCGCGGCGACCTCAGCCAGAGGGGTATCCCGCAGGGCGCGAAGGAGATGATCATGCGCCGCTTGTCGCGTCTCTCCGAGCGATGCAACAGCGTGCTCACGATTGCATCGGTGATCGGCCGCGAGTTCGGGATGGACGCGCTGACGCGGGCGAGCGGCCTGCCCGACGAACAGCTGCTGGCGGCACTGGACGAGGCGGTGCGCGCGACGGTGATCCTTGAGGCCCCGCACATTACCGGGCGGTACCGCTTCGCCCATGCGCTGATCCGCGAAGCACTCTACGACGAGCTGACGACGACGCGTCGCGTGCATCTGCACGGCCAGACGCTGCAATACGCCGACAGCGACGGCGTGAAGCTCGCCTACGAGGTACTGGGCGCGTCAGGCCCGTACGTCATCGCCATCGGGCTGACCAACTGCCCGGCCGTACGCACGCGGAGCTGGAACACCGTCCAGCGCTGGGACCGCCTGGCGCAACACTGTCGCCTGATCCTGTACGACCGTCGCGGCGTTGGCTGCTCCGAGGCGCCGGACCGGGGATACAGCCTGGGGCGGAGCGTGGAGGACATCAAGGCCGTGCTGGATGCGGCGGGCGTCGAGCGGGCGATCCTGTGGGGCGCGACCGACGGCGGGCCGCTCGCGATCGCGTTCGCTGTGCACTACCCGGAGCGCGTCGCCGGGCTGCTGCTGCTCGGCACGACAGCGAAATACACGAGCGACGAGAGCTTTCCCTGGGGCGCGAACATCGCCATAGAGTCGTTCCAGCGCGCGGACTCGGTCGACCGTGGGCGGGCGCTGGCGCAGCTTAGCCAGACGAGGACCAGCGGCACGCCGAGTGCCGAAACCAGCCTGGACGCCATCGTGGAGGTGCTGGACCGCGTGCCGCGCAGTGCCTGGTCGAAGCTCATCCTCGGCCTCGGCGCCGGTGACGCCAGGTCCCTACTCTCGGAGGTGCGCGCGCCGACGCTCATCGTCCACGACCCGGACAACAGCTACATCCCTGTGGGAGCTGCGCAGTACCTTCACGAGCATATCGCGGGTAGCGAGCTGTTGATCACGGAAGAGTGGGGCAAGCCCCTGCTGGGCGACGCCGTGTACGACGCGATCGGCCGGTTTCTCAAGCGCGTGACGGGATAATCCGCCGGGGGACGGCGTCAGCGCCGGTCCTGAACCGGCGGGAGGAGGAGCACATCATGCCACCGATGAGTACAACGAGGACATTCATCCAAGCGCTTCAGACGAAGCGGACCAACACCACGAAAGCCTTGGACCTACTCCTCGCGAGGAACCTCAGCGGGTCGCAGCACCCGCAACACGCCTTCTTGGGAAGCTTGCAGGCTGCGGATGTCAGCGGTGTTCTGCCGGCTTGGGTCAAGCTCGGTCTGACGAGCGCCGGCATAACGCCGGGCGCAGAGATGGATCACATTGACAGCTGGCCAAACAAGGACGACATCAGAAAGGCCGCGATTGTGGCCATCGAAGGGAACCGATCGATCAAGTTCTTCTGGGATCTGCACGATGGCCACGATGAGCAGAACCAGATCGATGACTCCGGCACGGGCGACATTATCATCACATGCCGCACTCCTCGGCGGAAGGTGCGGCATGAAGGTCCGGACAGTATCGCGGTCGACGTCTAGGCGGGCGAGCGATAGCGGCGCTCGAGCTCCTGCCACTGCGGCACGCCGATGATCTCCTCGAACTCGGAGAACGAGACGAGTGCGCCCGTTCGCGAGGCCGTCGTCTTCTCTTCGTAGAGCGCGCGAAACGTCTCGCGCACCGCCTTCGCGGCCGAGAAGAGCGCGGAGAGCGGGTAGACGACCATCTTGTAGCCGAGATCGCGCAGCTCGGCGGAGCTGAGCAGCGGCGTCTTGCCGCCCTCGATCATGTTCGCGAAGAGGGGCGCGTCCGGGATGGCGCGCGCGACCTCGCGCAGCTCTTCGACGGAGCGCGGCGCTTCGACGAAGACGACGTCGGCGCCGGCGTCGCGGTACATTTTGCCGCGCCGGATCGCTTCCTCGAGGCCGAGCGGCTGGCGGGCGTCGGTGCGGCCGATGATAACGAGATCGTCGCCCTCGCGAGCGTCGGCGGCGGCGCGCAGCTTGGCGACCTGCTCCTCGGCGGGGATGACTCGCTTGCCCTCGAAGTGGCCGCACTTCTTTGGCCACTCCTGGTCTTCGAGAATGATGCCGGCGACGCCCAAAGCGACGCACTCGCGCACGGTGCGTATGACGTTGAGGGCATTGCCGTAGCCCGTGTCCATATCGGCGACGAGGGGGACGGTGAGCGTGCGCACGATGTGGCGCACGCGGTCCATCGTCTCGGACATCGTGAGCAGGCCGTAGTCCGGCACGCCGAGAACGCTGGCGGCGAAGCCGAAGCCGGTGGTGAAGACGGCGCTAAAGCCGGCCTGCTCGGCGAGGCGCGCGGTGAGGGCGTCGTACGCGCCGGGAAGGACGACGATCTCCGGCTCATCGAGCATGCGGCGCAGGCGTGTCGAGAGGCGCATGGCCGATAGCATAGCAGGTGGATGCGACTTTGCGTACTAGGTGAAGGAGCTGAGCAGACCGGCGGCGTACTGGAGGAGGAGCGTCGCATCGATCGCGTTGATCTCATCATCGAAGTTGATGTCAGCGAGAGCGAGGCAGCCGCTGAGCGGCAGAAGGCCCGCCTCGTGCTGGAGGACGAGCGCCGCGTCGATGCGGTTGATGGCGCGATCACAGTTGGCGTCGCCGCGTACGCCGCCGCAGCTCACAGTTGGAACGCACGGCGGCGTATCACAATGGACGGTTGCATTGACCACAGTTGGCTCAACGGCGTCGAACGCACTTCCTGCAAGATCGAGGTTCGAATCTCCTGTACCCACACAGGTCATTTGAGCTCGCGCAACGAGGCCTGTGGCATGAATAGGGAGCGCCACACTTGGGGAAGGAATGCAGGCCCACTTCGGCATGGGAGTGCCATCGGCGGTGGCTGTCGAGGCCGTAAGTTCGCAGTTTGGATCGAGCAGTTCGTTGTTCGTCTCTGTATAACGGAGGACATCCGGATCCCAGGCGACGAGCTGTGCCCAATATCCGGAGTAGCCCCCGTCTGGTGGCAGGGCTATGTACAGTTGCACATCGAACGGATTGCCTGGCCACCTCCAGCAAACACTCTGGATGCCGGCTGTGGACCGATCGCAGTCCACGGCGAGGATGCCCTTCGCGGCTGCCTCCGGCCGCACGGCGATGAACGTACCTTGCTGGTCAGCGAAATAGTATTGACCTTGGAGATAGGCTCCATCCCCTCTTTGGTCGCCACTGAACTGCAACCGCCCGTCATCGGAGTCTACCTCGAGCTGGAAGCTCCCGGTAAACGGATTGGTCAACGGACCCGAGAAGCCAGTGAGATCGGCCTGAGGCCCGCTCGCGCAATCAACGTGGGCCGTTGTCGTGAGGAGCTGCTGATCGAGATGCAATGCACACGTATCCGATGCGCCCACGAGCACCACCGTCCAGTCGCCGCTAATGTCGACGAGATCGATGTCGCTCGCGCGCGTAGCGGTGAAGGTGCCTGACCTGTTGAAGAGGGTGCCCCAAGTGCCGCTGATTGAGTTGCCGTCTGCCCCAGCGGTCCCTTCGAGCGTAACGAGGTCGCTCGTGAGCGAGATCGCACCCGTCGTCTGGTGAATCGTTCCCGTCAGCCACAGGAGGGGGTCGCAATTGGCCACAAATAAGACATCTGTCCCCGTCTGCTGCACAATGGCTTCGCAGGTGCCGCTGAAGAGCCCTGAGATCCGCCAGGTTCCGGAGAGATCGACGGGCGCAAGCAATTTCGGGAGCGGTTGCGTTTGGGTCGGCGTCGGTGCCGCTCCCGCCAGGGTCGCCGTGAAAATGCCGAATACGATGCTGCCGAGCGCAGTCAGCAGAGCCACGCTGACCGCCGCCAAGAGGACGGGCCTCCGCTTCACGTCCACAGGCACACTCCCTTCTGCCGATTATTGTACTCTCGAATGGCCCGCTGTCAACCGCCTTGCCTCCGCAGCGTTCGCGGCGTATGCTGCTCCCGCTGGGGTAGGGATCCGTCCTCTACTCTGTTTCTCGCTTCTAGTCACAGGGAGGCAAGATGAAAGTCGATACCGGGATACCGCTCGATCTGGCGCAGGTGCCCGCCGCCGCCAAGAAGGCGGAAGCGATGGGCTACGACGGCGTGATCACGCCGGAGACGGGGCACGATCCGTTCCTGCCGCTCACGATCGCGGCGGAGCACACGGAGCGGCTCGAGCTGAGCACGGCGGTGGCGATCGCGTTTCCGCGCAGCCCGATGAGCACGGCGCAGCTCGCGTGGGACATCCAGAAGTTCTCGAAAGGCCGGTTCACATGCGGGCTGGGCACGCAGGTAAAGGGGCACATCGTGCGGCGGTACGGGATGGACTGGCACCCGCCGGGGCCCCGGCTGCGCGACTACGTGCTGATGATGCGCGCGATCTGGGACTCGTGGCAGAACAACAGCCGCCCTGCGTTCGAGGGCGAGTACTATCGCTATACACTGATGACGCCGTTCTTCAGCCCGGGGCCGATCGACACGCCGATGCCGAAGATCCACATCTCGGCGATCAACCCGTACAACTGCCGGCTCGTAGGTCAGCTGTGCGATGGCATCAAACTGCACGGCTTCAATACGCCGAAGTACCTGAAGGACGTGATCATTCCGAACATCGAGGCCGGCGCGAAGAAGGCGGGGCGCAGCATGAAGGACATCGAGGTCTGCGGCCTGGGGTTCATCATCACAGGCAAGAACGAGGAGGAGATCGAGAAGGCGAAGGCGCCGGTGCGCCAGCAGCTCGCGTTCTACGCCTCGACGCGCACGTACAAGCCCGTGCTGGACATCGAGGGCTGGGGCGACCTGAACCAGGAGCTGTTCGGCCTCTCAATCGAGGGCAAGTGGCAGGAGATGGCGACGAAGATCACGGACGACATGCTGGAGCAGTTCGCAGTGATCGGCACGCACGACGAGATCGTGAAGAAGGTGATCGCGCGTTCGGCGGGCGTGATCGATCGCGTGACGTTCCAGATCCCGACGCGGGCGCCGGACGACGAGGCGATGCTGAAGGAGCTGATCGGGAAGCTGAAGGCGGCGTGA
>JBGQHA010000018.1:0-14684 GCA_041497735.1 Dehalococcoidia bacterium
GCCGTCGAGGCGCCGGCGCTCATCGACGCGTTCGTCGCAGCGCGCGCGGCCGCGTACGCAGCGCTCTCACAACCGAAGGAAGGCACGATCCTCACGGTCATCCGTGAGGCGGCGGAGGCCGTCGCGCGCCAACCCCAACCCACAGTCGAAGACGTGCTCCAGACCGCCGTCGTTGCCGCGCGCGACGCCGTCGATCGCACGCCCGAGCTGCTGCCGGTGCTCAAGGAAGCCGGCGTCGTCGATGCGGGCGGCCTTGGGCTCGCGATCGTGCTCGAAGGCCTGCTGCGCTCGTGGCGCGGCGATCCGCTCGACGTCGATCTCGCGCCGCAGGTCGCGGTCGCCGCGGGCTGGCGTAGTGATGCGGCATCGCTCCACCGCGCGGAGCATGGCGAGTCAGGCTATTGCACAGAGTTCATCGTCAGCGGCCCGGCGCTCGAACGCGCCGCCGCCGCCACGCGGCTGGGCGAGCTGGGAAGCTCCCTCCTCGTCGTCGGCGACGAAGGGCTGCTGCGCGTGCACATCCACACCACTCGCCCCGACGACGCGCTCGCCTACGGCCGAACGCTCGGCGAGCTGTCGCACGTGAAGGTCGACAACCTCGAGCAGCAGGTACAGCAGTTCTCCCAGCAAGTCCCGCATCCGCCGATCTCATCGAACTTCAGCGTCGTCGCCGTCGCGGCTGGAGCCGGCATCGAGGCGACGTTTCTGAGCATGGGCGTCACGCAGATCGTGCGCGGCGGCCAGACGATGAACCCCAGCGCCGGCGAAATCCTCGCCGCCATCGATGAATCCCCGGCGAACGATGTCATCGTCCTGCCGAACAATAAGAACATCGTCGCAACCGCCCAGCAGGCCGCGGAGCAGAGCGCGAAACGCGTCGTCGTGATTGCCACCAAGTCGATTCCCCAGGGCGTCTGCGCAGCGCTCGCGCTGAACGCGGAGCTCTCGATCGAGGAGAACGCCGCCGCCATGGAGCGCACGCTCGGTGCGGTACGCTCGGCGGAGGTGACCCGCGCCGTCCGCGCGACGACGATCGAGGGCCGCCGCGTCGAGAGTGGCCAGGCGATCGGCCTCATCGACGGCGCGCTCGCCGTCGTCGCGGACGATGTCGCCACCGCCGCCCAGCAGTGCGTGGCCGAGATGCTCTCGGCGGAGGCCACGCTGCTCACGGTCTACGCCGGCGAGGACGTTCTCGAAGCGGACGCCGAAGCGCTCGTCGCCGCGCTGCGGCGGCAGTACCCTTCGCTCGAGGTCATGCTGGTCCAGGGCGGGCAACCCCACTATCCATATATCCTGTCCCTGGAATGAGCTTGTTCGATCGCCTGCGCCGCCGTCTGCGACCCGAGAAGCCGGAGACGGCCGCCAGGCCCGTGCGCGTCGTGACCGACAGCACCGCCGATCTGCCGCCGGAGATCGTGTACGAGCTGGGCATCACGGTCATACCGCTGCGCGTCATCTTCGGTGAGCAGTCCTACCGCGACGGCGTCGATCTTACGAACGAGGAGTTCTTTCGCAAGCTGCGCGACACGAAGGAGCTGCCGCGCACATCGCAGCCATCCACCGGCGAGTTCCTGGACGTCTATCAGCACCTCTGCAGCGAGACCGACCGGATCCTCTCCATCCATCTGTCGTCGGGCTTCTCGGGCACCGTCGACACCGCCCGGCGCGCCGCGCGAGAGCTGATTGGCCGCTGTACCATCGAGGTCGTGGACTCCGCAACCGTGTCGATGGCGATGGGTTTCGCCGTCATCGCCGCTGCCCGAGCGGCGCGTGAGGGCAAAGACCTCGAAGCGTGCGCCGCGGCCGCGCGCTCCGTGCTGCGGCGTCAGCGGCTCGCCGTCGCGCTCGATACGCTGGAGTACTTGCGGCGCGGCGGCCGGATAGGGCGCGCGGCGGCGTTCGTGGGAGGACTGCTCAACATCAAGCCGGTCCTGACGATCAAGAACGGCGAAGCGCATCCCCTTTCGCGCGTCCGCACCCGGCCCAAGGCGATCGAAGAGATGCTGCGCTTCTGTCTCGAAGACGGCGCGATCGTCGATGCTGTCGTCATGCACAGCACCGATGCGCCCGAGGCCTACAAGCTCGCAGACGAGGTGAAGCAACGGTGCCCCGGCGTCCCGGCGCACGTTGGGGCCATCGGGCCGGTGATCGGCGTGCATGGCGGGCCGGGGCTCATCGGCCTCGCGGTCGTCCGCGCGGAGGAGACGCCGCCATGAGCACTCGCCGGCCTCCCGCGCGCAGCGCGAACGAGATGGCGCAGCACCTGCGCAACATCCTCCAGCTCGAACGCAAGCTCGGCTGTGAGAACAAGGCCGTCATGGGCGGACTGGATGCCCTGCTGCGGAACGTCCTGCGCGAGAACGGCATCCCGCCCAGCGCGCCGATCGCGCAGGCAGTGCAAGCGCTGCCCTCGAACGGCTACCGGTCCCTCTCTCCGGACGAGCGCGGCCGCTGGATCGATAGCGCGCTGGCCGCGCTCTCCAATCGCCCCCCTCCCGTCAGACCGCCCGCGCCCCGGCGGCCGCCGGCTGCCGCAGCGCGCAAGAAGAGCGTGGATGCGCCGGTGAGCGTCCTGAAGGGCGTGAAGGGCGCGACCGCGGCGAAGTTCGAGAAGCTGGGTGTTCACACCGTCCGAGATCTCCTCTACTACTTCCCCTATCGCCACAACGACTTCGCCAGCCTGCGCCCGATTGCGGAGCTACAGCCCGGCGAGGAGCAAACCGTGCGCGCGCAGATCTGGAGCGCACAGGAGACGCAGTTCGGCCCGCGCCGCAAGGGTACGACCGCGACGATCGGCGACGCGTCCGGCACTATGCGCGTGGTCTGGTTCAACATGCCCTGGATCGCGAAGCAGCTCCGCACCAACGCCGACGTCTTGCTCGCCGGAAAGGTCTCGCTCTACAAAGGCCGCCCGACGTTCGAGAACCCGGAGTGGGAGCCGTTCGACGCGCAGGAGGAGCAGACGCACACGGGCCGCCTCGTGCCCGTGTACTCCACCACCGAGGGGCTCGCCAACCGGCCGATCCGCCGCGCCATCCGGCAGGCGCTGGACGAGTACCTGACGCTGCTCACCGATCCGCTCCCGGCCGATCTTCGCGAGCGCCTCGGCCTGCTCGATGTCCAACCCGCCGTGCGCCAGGCGCACTACCCGGACAGCGCCGAGCAGCTCGACGCGGCCCGCCGGCGGCTCGCGCTCGATGAGTTGATCCCGCTCCAGCTCTCGGTACTGCTGCGCCGGCGCGACTGGCAGCGCCCCGGCACGGCCGACGCGCTCGTGGCGCCGCGTGACGTGCTCGACGGCTTCCTCGCGTCGCTACCGTTCGCGCTCACGGGCGCGCAGGAGAAGGCGCTCGCGCAGCTCATCGGCGACCTCGCGCGCGACCTGCCGATGAGCCGTCTCTTGCAGGGCGACGTCGGCAGCGGCAAGACGGTCGTCGCCGCCGCAGGACTGCTCGCCGCCGCCGTGAACGGCCACCAGTCCGCGCTGATGGCGCCGACCGAGATCCTCGCCGAGCAGCACTTTCGCACGCTCTGCCAGGTCTTCGGCGCGAGCGCGGACGGCGCGCCGCTCGCCGAAGCGACGCCGCCGTACCTCGACCGGCCGCTGCGCATCGCGCTGCTCACCGGAAGCCTCCGCAAGAAGGAAGATGTCTACTCCCGCATCGCCTCCGGCGAGATCGATATCGTTGTCGGCACGCATGCGCTGATCCAGACCGGCGTCTCGTTCGCCCGGCTCGGCTTCGTCATCGTGGACGAGCAGCACCGCTTCGGCGTGATGCAGCGCGCGGCGCTGCGCGATAAGTCGTCGCGCGCCGCGCACCTCTTGGTGATGACCGCCACGCCCATCCCGCGCTCGCTGTACCTCACGCTGTATGGCGACCTCGACGTCTCGGTGATCGATGAGCTGCCGCCGGGCCGCAAGCCTGTCGTCACGCGCTGGTGGCCGCCCGAGCGCCGCGACGACGCTTACGATTTCCTGCGCGAGCAGGTCGATGCCGGCCGCCAGGCGTTCATCATCTGCCCGCTCGTCGAGGAGTCCGAGACGATCCAGTCAAAAGCAGCGATCTCGGAGTTCGAGCGCTTGCGCGCCGACATCTATCCTGACCTCCAGCTCGAGCTCGTCCACGGGCGCATGTCCGGCAAGGAGAAGGACGCCGCCATGCAGCGCTTCCGCAGCGGCGAGGCGAACATCCTTGTGTCGACCGCCGTCGTGGAGGTCGGCATCGATGTGCCGAACGCGAGCGTCATGCTGATAGAGAGCGCCGACCGCTTCGGGCTGGCGCAGCTCCACCAGTTCCGCGGGCGCGTCGGCCGCGGCGCCGACCAGTCGTACTGCCTGCTGCTCTCGGAGAGCCCGTCGCTCGAGGCGCAGCAGCGCCTGCGTCTCATGGTCGAGACGACGGACGGCTTCCGCCTCGCCGAAGCCGACCTGCACATGCGCGGCCCGGGCGAGTTCTTCGGCACCCGTCAGTCCGGCCTGCCGGACTTCCGTGTCGCCAGTCTGCTCGACACGCGCCTCATCGAGCTTGCCCGCGCAGAGGCCCAACGCCTCCTCGACGATGATCCAGAGCTATCGAATCCGGACAACGCTTCCCTCGCGCGAGAAGCTGCGCGGCTGTTCGAGCGCGTGACCGGAGAGGTGCACTAGCGCGCCCTCGGCCCCCCGTGTAGGGGCAGGTCTTGACCTGCCCGCGCGACCGTAGGTCGCGGGTCAGTCGCGGCGCTGCGCGACGAAAACCGGGATCACGCGCTTGGTGCGCTCCTGGTACTGGGCGTACGGCGGGAAGGCGGCGACCGCGCGGTCCCACCACAGCGCCCGTTCGTCGCCGGACAGCTCGCGCACCTCGACGTGAATTGGCTCCGGGCCGTCCTGGATTGTCACGGCCTTCGGGTCAGACTTCAGGTTGTGGTACCAGACCGGGTGCTTCGGCGCACCGCCCATGGATGCCACCAGCGCGTAGTCGCCCTCGTGCTCGACGCGCATCAGCGGCGTCTTGCGGACAGTGCCGGTCTTGTTGCCGCGCGTCGTCAGGATGATGATCGGCAGCCCGGTGTCGAGCAGGGTGTTGGCCTCTCGCCCGCCGGTCCGCTCGTACGTCTCGACCTGGTTGCGCACCCAGCCCATCGGGCTCGGCTTGTACTCACCTTCGATCGTCGCCATTGCCTTTTCCTATCTCCGTCACGGCCTACCCGGAGCATTGTAGCGGGGCCGCCGCCGCCGCGCCGTCCGGCCAATGTAGGGGCGCATCGCCGTGCGCCCTGGGCCGCAGAGGCCGCGCCCCCGTGTGTAGGGGAGCCCGGAGCCTGCCCTCGAGCGCAGCGAAGGGTCGCGCCTGTAAGGCGCATAGCCATGCGCCCTGCCCTCGCCGTTTCGGCGCGTTCGATACGCCGCCCGCACTCCGCGTGTAGAATGCTGCCTGAGGGGACCATGGCCCGCAGAGCTAAGGCAAAGCACGACACAATGTCCCGAGGTTAAGAATGTCGCCATCCGCCAACGGCAGGTCGAAGGCACCCGGGCGCGAAGATCACGGCGATCTCATTGCGCTCTACCTTAGAGGGTCTTACCGCGAGATGGGCGAACAGCAGATTCGGCTGCTGGGCGACCTTGCGCGACAGATCTTCGATCTCCGTCGCGGCGATTGGGATCGGCTGATCTCCGGGAGTGGTCCGTTGGCGAAAGCGGGCGACGTCCCGCTCTCGCACTTCTGGTCCTGGTGGGGTCCGCGCTACGAAGAGAGCAGCTACTTCGAGGAGATTCGTGGCATCGCAAAAGGATTGGGAGTGCGGCGGGTGGAGGCGTTGCGCGGCGTGTTCGGCTGGCTTGGAGCAGGATCGACGGTATTTCTCGCGACGCGGGCCGCAACGGCTGACGGTCATGCGATTATAGGCAAGAATTCCGATTGGCCCGACGGCAACGGGCTCCAGCGTCCGCTCGTCACGCACTACTACCCGACGAATGGCGACCTGGCGCACATCATGGCGGCCTGGCCGCTCGTGTGCCTCCCAGGAGTCGGCATCAACGAAGCTGGCTTCGCGATCAGTCTGAACTTCTTCATCGCTGATCAGATCGTGGGGATCGGGCTTGCCCAGTGGCCTCTTCGTCGTGCGCTGCAGCGGGCGAAGACGGTCAACGAAGGGATCGAGATCTTCAGACGGATGAAGCTCCGTGGTCTGTCGGGAT
This sequence comes from Dehalococcoidia bacterium, assembly GCA_041497735.1. Lineage (GTDB taxonomy): Bacteria > Chloroflexota > Dehalococcoidia > DSTF01 > RBG-16-68-14 > JBBDXS01. Next base: position 6,182 of record JBGQHA010000018.1, read on the forward strand.
TTGTGTGCATGGCTGACGCCGCGGGCGATATCGCGATGGTTGAGTGCACGCCCACCGCAATGGCCGTGTTTCGCCCGGAGGACGACTGGTTCGTTCAGACGAACCACGCACGGACCCCTCCGATGCTAGACCACGATCGAGGACGTTCACCCGACACGTTCGAGCGCTACCGCGCTGTTGAGCAAGCGGTGATGCGGAACATTGGGAGGATCACGCCTACAATCGCCGCCGACATCCTGCGTGACCGATCGAACAGCCGTTATATCAATGGATCGGTTGTCGGAAATCTCAGTGTGCTCAACTCCGCCGTGGTTCAACCAGCCACGAAAACACTCTGGCACTCCACGAGCATGCAGCCCCTCGCACCCTTTGGCGAAATGGTGGCGTTCTCGCCGGCAGAAGATGCCGTTCCGATGCCGTCGGTCGCGAAGGATGCGCGACTGGACACGGCGGCTATGGAACGAGAGGCAGCTGTGGTCGCCGAGGCCCGGCGGACGCTCCGCCTGTTCGGGGCGGGAAAGATTGAGGATGCCGGTCGCGCTTGGGAGCATCTGCAATCGGAGGCAGAGGGGCTACTGGAGCCGGAGCGCCTTGTCTGGGCGAGGGCCCTTGTGCAGTTCAGGAGCGGAAGACTGGAGGAAGCGGACCATCTCTTCACCCAGCTTGACCAGGAGAGCATCCCCTTCGACCTTCGCGCATATGCGCTTTTGGCGCATGGCTTGCTCGCAGATCGACAGGGCAGACGACCCGACGCTGTCAGGTTCTATCAACAGGCGCATGACTACATCCGTGGACACCCATACAACCATCAGTTCCTCGTGGCCCCCCTAGAGCGGCACATCGTTGCGGGAATGAAAGCACCGCAGACGGCTGAAAGTCTTGCCTGGTTGCCGGCCCTCCAGAGGGTCCCGTCATAGGTTAAGGCTCACGCGACCCCAGGTCGCGCGGTATTCCCTCTCCCTCGGGGACCTGTAGGGGCGCATGGCCATGCGCCCAGCCCTCGCGCCGTCCGCCGCCACCTGTAGCGGCGGTTCGTGAACCGCCCGCGCCCGATGCCCCCCATATAGGGGCCAGGTCTTGACCTGCCCCCGCGACCGTAGGCCTGCCCTCGAGCGCAGCGAAGGGTCGCGGGCTGTAGGGGCGCTGCTCGCTGCGCCCGGTCGGCGATCGCGTACCGCCCGCCTGTCGGGGCGCACGGCTGTGCGCCCTCCGCGGCAACAACGCTGCGGTGTTCCCCTCTCCCCAGGGGAGATGGGAGCTACCGATACGTCACGGCAAAGATGGAGTCTTGGAGCCACTTACGGAACGACTCGTTATCGCTGTACTGCTTGAATAGCTCGGTGTCGTCCTTGAAGAGGGCAGTTACTACGCGCTTCAAGGCTTCATCGTGCTCGATTCGGGCGTTCTGGCGATCGGAGTTCCGCTTGGCGTTCTGGTACGCGGGATCCGCAGATACTTTCGCAGGGATCTCGTCAGTAATGAGACGTTGGATCCGATCCTCGTCGGTCCAAGGAATGTTGCCGAATTGGTCATTGAACGCCTTGACGATGTTGGACAACAGATCGAGTTCCGGCTCGGGCTTATACCCGCCACCGCTCGTCGGCACCGGCCCGATTTCGGCGTTTTCGTCCGGCAACTGAATTTGCACGGCCGCCTGCTTCTCAACGCGATAGCTGTCCATGTCAATCGTCTCGAGGATGCCCTTCGATAGGTCGTCCTCTTTCGGGGCCGGCAGCTTGGGTACGAGGAAGTTGAGAAGAATCGACAGCTTTTCCCAGCCCGCATCGGTATAGGGCAGGATAGACGCGAGGAAGCCGTATGTCCGGAGGAACGCCTTAGCGTTTCCCTTGAACACGACCTGTTCGTCCTCATCCAGGTTCTCTCGGTAGACGGCAACGCACGCATCGAGGATTGGGTCCAGCGTGTCACGCTCTGCGCCACCGAGGTAGAGCTCGACCAACTGATCGATCTGCTCCGGCGTGTAGACCTGGCATCCGTCCAGCGTCGCCTTCAGGTCGTGCAGCTTGTTCGGATCGGTCTCTTCGCTGAGGATCGTGGTGCGGTAGTAGTCGGCGAACGCAGCTTGGATCGTGTCAGCGTCGTTCATGAAATCGAGCACGAACGTGTCGTGCTTCAGCGGGTGCGCGCGGTTGAGGCGCGACAGCGTCTGCACCGCCTTGACGCCTGACAGCACTTTGTCGACGTACATCGTGTGCAGCAGCGGTTCGTCGTAGCCGGTCTGGAACTTGTCGGCGCAGACGAGGAAGCGGTACGGCTCTTCTTGAATCTTGTCCGCTATCTTGTTGCTCGGGAAGCCGTTTAGCGATGCTTCGCTGACCTTCACACCGCCATACTCGTGCTCACCTGAGAACGCCACGATCGCCTTGTACGGACTCTTCCGCTCGGCGAGATAGGCCTGCATCGCGTGGAAGTACTGGATGGCGCGCTCAATACCCGACGTAACCACCATCGCCCGCGCCTGGCCGCCTATCTTCCTCAGAGCGGCAACTTGCTCGTGGAAGTGGTCGATGATGATCTCGGCCTTCATCTCAATAGCGCGGTCATTGCTCTCGACGTAGCGTCGCAGCTTCTTCCGCGCTCTCTTCACATCAAACTCGGGATCACCTTCGACGGTCTTCACGAGGCGGTAATAGCTCTCGACAGGCGTGTAACTCTGCAGCACGTCGAGGATGAAGCCCTCCTCGATCGCTTGCTTCATCGTGTAGCTGTGGAACGGCCGATGCTTCGTCTGGCCGCCTTCCTCGTACGGGTCCCCGAAGATTTCAAGCGTCTTGTTCTTCGGCGTCGCGGTGAAGGCGAAGTAGCTGGCATTCGACAGAAGCTTTCGAGCCTCCATCATGCGGTTGATCTCGTCTTCGACCGTCTCGTCATCTTCCTCCCCGCCAGCGGGCGAAAGCGCCCTGCTCATCGCCGCCGACGTCCGGCTGCCTTGGCTGGAATGTGCCTCGTCGATGATGATCGCGAAGCGGCGGCCTCGGTGTTCGGAGCCGATCTCATCCAGGATGAACGGGAACTTCTGCACCGTCGAGATGATGATCTTCTTCCCGCTTTCGATGAACTCGCGCAGCTGCTTCGACCCTTCGGTGACGGCCCCGATCGTCGCGCTCACTTGGGCGAACTGCTTGATTGTGTCGCGGATCTGCTGGTCGAGGATGCGCCGGTCCGTCACGACGATGATCGAGTCGAAGACCTTCGTCTCCCCTCTCTCCAGGTCGATCAGTTGATGCGCTAGCCACGCGATCGAGTTCGATTTGCCGCTCCCAGCCGAGTGCTGGATCAGGTAGCGGGGGCCCGCGCCGTGCGCCGCGACATCGGCGAGCAGCCTCCGTACGACATCGAGCTGATGATAGCGGGGAAAGATTTGCAGCTTGGACTTCTTGCCCGTCTTCGCGTCCTTCGCGTCGACAACCTGAGCGTAGTTCTCCAGGATGTCGGTGAGGCCCTTCGGCGTGAGGACGTGCTTCCACAGGTAGTCGGTCTTCAGGCCGTTCGGGTTGGGCGGGTTGCCCGCGCCGTCGTTCCAGCCTTGGTTGAAAGGCAGGAACCACGAAGCCTTGCCCTTCAGCTCGGTGCAGAAGCGCACTTCGTGTTCATCAACGGCGAAGTGTACGATGCAGCGGCCAAACTGGAAGAGCAGCTCGCGCGGATCACGATCGCGCTTGTACTGCTGCACGGCGTCATCGACGGTCTGCTTGGTCAGGCTATTCTTGAGCTCGAACGTTGCGATAGGCAGGCCGTTGATGAAGAGGCACAGATCGAGCGCGAGCTGCGTTTCGTCGCGGCTGTAGCGCAGTTGTCGCGTGACGCTGAATCGATTCTGCGCGTATCGCTCGGCGGCCCTTGGGTTGCCGGGCGAAGGCGTGCCGTAGAACATATCGACGCTGTGCGCCTGGTGCTTCACGCCCTGGCGCAGCACATCGACGACCCCGCGCTTCGCGATCTCGCCCTGCAGCCGCGCCAGGAACGCTCGCCGCGTCGGGCCGTCGCTGTCGATATCGAGCGCGTCCGCGGCGTCCGGCTGCGTCTCGTGCAGGAACGCTGAGAGCTGCGCTAAGTCCACCGCGTCCTCGCGGTCGTAGCCGTGCGCGTCGCCGAGCAGCCAGCCTGTGCCGCCGTAGCTGGCTGGCCGCTCGCCCGCAGCCTTGGCCGGGCTGGGCCGAGCGGGCGCCTGACCCGTCATCGCCGCGACGATCAGGTCTTCGAGACCTCGCTCGCTGGTGTCGGCCTTCACACCAGAGCTTCCTCTTCGACAGCCACGTCTTCCAGCTCTTCGTCGTCTCCTTCCGCCATCAACTCAGCGTCGTCCAACTCGTCCGGCTCGTCAACCTCATCCGGCAGGCGTGCGACCGCCTGTCGCACGTCCAGCTTGCCGGTGACCACGTCGGCGATCAGACGCGTGCGGTACTCGCGGAGCAGATCGATCTCGCGCAGGGCCGTCTTCTCTGCCGCGTTCAGTTCCTTCGTTTCCTTCGCTACTGCTGCCAAGATGGCGTCTTGTTCTAGTGCTCCTGGGAACAGGATTAGCACCCGGAGGAATCGTTCTGGGTACAACCTAAGCCGGGAGAACGGATGCCCGTGGAGCTTCGAACGTACTCTGCAAGATATGGTTTCGTGCGCAGCACGAGATCGGCGTAGTCGGGCCTCAGGGCGCTATCACGAAGCGGTCTGTAGACAGCGTAACCTGGACTGACAATTCCACTCTGTCGTGCAACCCCAAGCGCGCCCATCCACGCCCACATCGTGTTGATTACAAGGTCACCTTCGCGGCACGCCTTGTGTCCTACATACGATTCAGCCATGAACATCGTCACGTTCTTCTGTGACCGCGGGGTTACTCCCGTGATGTGGGAAACGGACAAGAGTTCTTCCGCGCCTGTTGCAGTACGGTGATCAACTTCTCGATAAAGGTACTTTGCCCGTCGAACCTCCCAATGCTCCGGCACGTCGCCGAGCCACGCTACGCCCGACGGCTTGAGCCGAACGTTCGGGTCCAGGCCGCGCGTGACGGCGCGCTGGATGATCGCTTGCTTCTGCTCGCTAAGCAGCGCGATCAGCTTCCGCTTCGCAGCGATGTAACGCCGGATGCGCCGGTCAGTGTGGTCGAGAAAGCGCACGATGGCGGACTGTTCTTCTGGGGGCGGCAAGAGGCATGGGAGATACTTGAAGTCCGGCCACCCGAGGTTCTGACGTAGGCCGGAGCCAAGTCCGTAGAAGATCTTCTTGAGATCGTAGGTGTGCAAGAGCAGGTGGCCGTAACCACGAGTCATGCCCTCGTTGGTTCCGAAGCACATGTAAGCCGAGGTAATGATGCCTCGATTGCGGCTTATTCCGAAACGCAGACTGTTCCAGTCGTTCTGCAGATCGGTTGGCCGGCAGATAATATCACCAGGATCGACGATCTGGTATGTCTCGAACGACTCCGGAACAAGGCCGTGCAGTTTGTCCTCGGCCTTGACGACGATCTGCCCATAGCTTAGCGACAAGACGGTTTTCTCCTGCAGGCCAATGTTCGGCACCTTCTTCTCGCGATAGCACGCCCGCCCTGGGCGTACATCCCAATGTTCCGGCACGTTGCCGAGCCACGGCACGCCGGAGTCCTTGTACGCGGGATAGGGCTTGAGATCGGCGATCACGCGCCTGGCTCCTCGTCGAAGAGGCGCACGTAGGCGTCGTAGCGGAAGCGGCGGTGGCGTGCCTTTAACATGGCAGGGCACGCGCTCCTATGATAAAGGCAGCCTTTAGCATAGGACGTGTCCGCGCGCATGGTACCCCCTGCCGTTCATTGACGCGCCACCCCGCCCGCGCCGACGATCTCTTCGAGTAGCCCCTCGGTTTCCTTCTCTAGTGCCAGAATGTCGGCACGGATTTCGTTCAGCTCGCGCAGCGGTTGCGGCTTGTAGAAGTATCGGGTGAACGAGACCTCGTATCCGATCTTCGTTGCCGGTTCGTCGATCCAGGCATCCGGCGCGTAGGGCAGCACCTCCCGTCGGATGAAGGCTTCTACGCCGCCTTCTTCCAGCAGCGGAACCTGCTCCGTGTCGCGGAGCTCGCTGTCGGGCTCGTACTCGACGGCGCAGCACTTGCCGTCGACTGTTGCCTCGAACAGGCCGCGGATGGGATCGGCTTCCGTGCCAGGCTTGTGAATCTTCTTGACGACCGGCGGCGCGCCTTCGTCACGCCAGCTCAGCGCCTTCAAGAGAACTTTCTTGTCGCTCGCGGACAGCTTTGCGCCAAGAGAGGCAAGTGCTCCATCCACCTCCTGCCGGAAGACACTGTGATCCGTGAATACCTCGTCGCCCAGCTTGGCCTTTAGTGCGTTGGCGGTGTCAAGTAAACGCGCATCGCGCTCCCAGGTCCTTTGGTCGAGTAGCTTCTTCCTCTTCTTCTCTGGGATGGTCCGTTTCGCCTGAGGACCGTCAGTGGTGTCTTCGTCGTCGTTAGTCTTACTCCAGTCACCCAGGACCTGTTCGAGCTTGTTACGTACGGAGGGAAAGTCGTCGAAGATCGCTTCGCCGAGCCGGTCATACAACTCAGACCGAATGCCTTCATCGCCCGATGCGAAGCGCAGCGATTCTATAGCCTTACGACTAAACTGGCTGTGCAGACGCTGTGGGCGTTCGACTCGCACTTTCCAATAGCCAAAGGCGGCGTTGGGGAAGAACTTCGACTGCTCACTCTCCTCGAAGCCAAGGAATGTGTCACAGATGCGCTCAATGTCGTCGTCCGACAGTTCGCAGTTCTTCTTGCCCAGGTTCTTGCGCAGCGGCTTGAACCACTCCGTCGCGTCGATAAGCTGGACCTTGCCGCGCCGGTGTTCGGCCTTGCGGTTCGTCAGCACCCAAACGTACGTCGCGATGCCGGTGTTGTAGAACATGTTGAGCGGCAACGCGACGATCACTTCGAGCCAGTCGTTCTCGATGATCCAGCGGCGGATGTTGCTCTCGCCCTGGCCGGCGTCGCCGGTGAAGAGCGAGCTGCCGTTGTGCACCTCGGCAATGCGGCTACCGAGCAGCGTCGAATGTTTCATCTTCGACAGCATATTGGAGAGAAAGAGCATCTGGCCGTCGCTTGAGCGCGTGACAAGCGAGTACTCCGGGTCGCCAGCGTGCTCGATCACGAAGCGCGGGTCCTTCATCCCGGCCTTGCCACCCATCCGCTCCAGATCGCTCTTCCAGCTTTTCCCGTACGGCGGGTTGGAGAGCATGAAGTCGAACTCGTGGCGCGGAAACGCGTCATTGGACAGCGTCGAGTACTCCGGCCCGCCGACAATGTTGTCGGCCTGCTCGCCCTCCCCTTTGAGCAAGAGGTCGGCCTTGCAGATTGCATACGTCTCGGCGTTGATCTCCTGTCCGTAGAGGTGCGTCGCGACTTCCTTGCCATGAGCGCTAGCTAGCTCCTGTAAAGTCTCCTCTGCTACCGTCAGCATGCCGCCCGTACCGAGCGCTCCGTCATAGAGAAGGTACGTGCCCGACTCGATCTCGTCGGCGATCGGAAGAAACATGAGCCGCGACATGAGCTTGACGACATCACGAGGCGTCCAGTGCTCGCCGGCTTCCTCATTGTTCTCCTCGTTGAAGCGTCGTACGAGCTCTTCAAAGATCGAACCCATACCGTGGTTGTCCAGGCCGTCAAGCTTCACCGAGCCGTCGCTGTTCAGCACTGGGTTGGGACTGAGGTTGATCGATGGGTCGAGGAACTTTTCGATCAGCGTCGCGAGCGCATCGGCCTTCGACAGGCGCGGTATCTGGTTGCGGAACTCGAAGTTGTCGAGAATCTCCTGCACGTTGGAGGAGAAGCCGTTCAGATAGGCCTCGAAGTCCGCCTTTAGCTGCTGCTGGTTTGCCCGCGCTCGCAGGTCTCGCAGCGTGAACTTGGACGTGTTGTAGAAGGCCTGCCCGGCCGCTTGTCGCAGCGCCCCTTCCTGCTGGACGATGCCCGCCTTGTCCAAGGACGCTTTCGCATCTAGGACTGCCCTCTTGGTCGGCTCTAGCACGGCGTCCAGCCGTCGGAGCACCGTCATGGGGAGGATGACGTCTCGGTACTTCCCGCGCACATACAGGTCTCGAAGGACATCGTCCGCGATGCCCCAGATGAAGCCGGCGATCCAGTTGATGTTGCCGTTGTTTGTCACGTCGCGGCTGACCTTCCGGCTGTAAAGCGCGCATCCCTCGCGCAGCCACCTCGTTAGGTGCCCCATTCTAGCGGCACGTGCTTGGCCTTGCGAATCTTGCCATTGCGTCAGCACCCACCAGGCTGATCACATCCTCCAAACACTAATTTGCTAGCTCCCCTACCCCGTTCCTCTTGACATATTCCACGCCGCCCGTTAGTATCCTCTCTCAGTTAGAGCGCCCGTTCTAAAGGGAGCCGTATAGTTCAGCAAATGCCGCGCCATAACAGGATGTAGGGGCGGACCTGTGTGTCCGCCCTACGCCCAGCGCCGGCTTGCCCTCGCCTGCCCTCGAGCGGAGCGAACGGCAGC
>JBGQHA010000019.1:0-14610 GCA_041497735.1 Dehalococcoidia bacterium
GGTATTCACCACCACGTCCAGCCGGTTCGAGTGATCCGGTTGCGTATCGCCGATCACGGCGAGCACAGCCGACGCCTGTGCTGAACCGATGACCTCCGTCGCTGACCGCATCGAGCTAACGCCGTCCGGTCCGCCGATGGGTGCGGCGAATGACTCGGTGGCGAACCGCGCGACGACGGTCTCGGCGAGCGCGGAGACCATTGCGGTCCGCGCAGCAATCGCCCTTGGCCGGGTCATGCGACGAAATGCCGGCTGGACGGCAACATCGGGAAGCCTGCTGTCTTGCACAGCTTTGGCCATCGTCACCGCCGCGCCGGTAGCGCCAACAACACGCGCATGCATGGGCGCCGAAAGTGACACCAGGGTCGCAGCGTCGAGCGTCGAGAGCCGCCCGTGCACACGCAGTGATCCGCTGCGCGAGAGCTGCGCAGCGCGCAGCAAGCGGTTGGCAGCCAGTACGTCGCCGAGTTGCCGCCAAGCTCGGGCCACGAGGTCGTCCTGCCGGGCTTGCACGACCTGGGTGCCGAGGCCCGCAGCGACTCTAGTTCGCGCGTCGAGGTTCAGCTCCTCAATCCACGGCGGCGCCGTGCCTGTTCCCAGTTCCACGACGAGGGCGTGCTTGTCGCCATAGATCGGCGGTGCCACCACGGGATCGACGTCTCCTCCGCGAAGCAGGATGGCCGGTCGGTCCAGCAGTACCGTGAGGTTCGCTCGGAAGGTCTGTTCTGCACCGGCGTCCCGCTTCGGCAGCGCATCGGAGTCCAGCGGCCGCAGCGCCCCGTCGAGCCACACGATTGACTGCGTGTCATGCACGTCCGTCGGCGGCGAAAGTGCCGGCAGTCCCGCCCCCGGGCGCGACACATCGAGCGTTCGCGTACCGACGCCCGGCGGCAGCGGCCGGCCCGTAATCTTGCGCGCGAGCGACTCGAAGTCCGCCTCTTCTCCAGTTCGAAACCGGAACGAGTAATAGACCGGCAGCACGGCCTCGCCACCAGGCTGCCACGCCGGGTCCAGGCGTGTCTCATCTTCAAGGGAAACGCCCTGCCCCAGGCCTGCCAAGAGGCCCACCTTGAAGGCCGGCACGACAGCGGCCAGGTACCACCGGAACGGTTCGAGATGGCGCGGACACATGAGCCTGGAGATCGAGAGGCGGGGATCGCCGGCAATTGCAGCAGGCACCGTCTGTCCATTCGGCGTAACGACCTGGGCATGAGCCCACAGGTGTGACGCCGACAGGTCGGGCAACTGGTTGGCAGCCGCGGCGGGTACATCCAGATGCGGCAGCGGCGAACCGTCGCTGAGGACACAAGCATTGGGACCGTCGAGGTCTACGACCACGAGCACGATCCACGGTCGCAGGCGCTCACCCGCGGCAGCCGCCGGCGTAAATAACCATGGCAGGTCCGGCCGGTCGAATTCTATCTGTGCGAAGTAATTCGGCTCCACCCCCACTGCACCGTCAACAGGATCGGTGCGCACGACTTGACTTGCGGAGATACCGATCACGTCGCCGGGGCCGCGCACCACGGCGTTGTGACTGACCGGTTTCGGGATGCCAGAGACCAGAACGCCCACCGGCGCGGTAGCGAGCGCGGGCTGCTGCCCGGCTCCCAACGTGTCGGGCTGGGTAATAGCCGCAGCAAAGCCGGCGCGAACGAAGGAGAGGAAGTGATATGTTGCCCCAGCCATCAGCCCACCATCTCGTGCGAGCCGACGACCAGCAGGGTGCCCCCCGCGCTGTCCACGGCCGCGTGTGCCGTCATCATGGAGGTGAAGACATCGGGCGCGGCTGCGGCCGCGGCGAGCGTGTCGGCGGCAACCGCACGATACGTCACGGGGGAAACTCGTACCCGCTGGTCCAGCCCCTCGTGGAGGGCGGCGTAATGAAGACCGGAGCGAGCCACGGCGCCACGTTCGAGTGCGTGAGCGAGCAGAGACATGTCGAGCGGATCCTTGCGCCGCTGCATATCTGGAATGAACACCGTCTCATACGACGCCGTGGACTCCTGCGACTGCGAGATCTGCGTTTGGGACGCTCCGAACGACACTCCGTCCTGGAACGGCTCGAACGATGGCCGGGACAGCTTCTCGTCGTCGCTTAGGTCCTGAAATTGAGCGGCGGCGAACAGGCCCTGGGTTGCGACCGACGCGGGAGCACCTGCGATCGGCGTAACTGTGACGGTGGCTGTGCCGCCGGCGACGTGGCTGCGGCCGATTCGCGTCACCTGCACGCCAAGCGGCGCGACCTGCTGCCGCACACTAAGCTGCCCATATGGGTGGACGCCGATCTGTTGACGGTTGGCCGTGCGGAAGGTGACGATGGCGTCTCCATCGGGGGCGACAGCGCTCCACGCTCCATCTGCCGATAGCGCCTCCGTCACGCGCGCCGCGGCGTCAACCAGCGGTTGGGTGTCGGCCGCCTCCACTTCACCCCACGTGACCTCGAAGCCGACATGGATGGTGAAAAACAAGATGTGGATGCTGGCGTCGCCCTTCGCGTGCCAAGGCCCTGGGCCCTCGAGGAGGAGATCAACGGAGATCCCGGCCAGGCATGCGCCGAAGACGCGCAGCTCCAGCCCGATGGCCAGGTGAATCGAAAAATAAAAGCGCGGCTCCCACTGGATCAGCGCGTCGAAATCGAGCCAGCCGTGAATGGAGGCAACTCCGGCATCGATGTCCAAAGTAGCGTGCAGCCCAACTTGGAATGTGTTGGACGTGACAGCAAGGTAAGCCTCGGTCCGGATCTTCACGATCGAGCTAGCTGAGATGTCGAGCGCCACCCGGCGCAACGTCGGCATCGTGGTCGGTGGGGTGAAGCGCGGGTGGAAGCCCCCGATTGACAGGATGAAGCCGGCCGGCCCGACGCGCAGCGCCATATCGCCGGTGAGCGTGAAGGTCGCGACCCGGCTGTCTACAAGCGACGCGTCGAACGACACCGACGGTTCCTCGAACGAGATCAGGCCGAGGAAGTCCGCCTTGATATCGACGATCGCCGCGTCCGGCTGGGGTACGGCTACTCGCAGCCGCCCCATAATCGCCAGTAGCGCGGGAGATGGAAACACGAGGACCACGGCGACAGAGAGCGTGACGAAGGAGTTCGGACGCCCCCAGCCAAGCTGCAGCATCGGTCCGGCAACCCAGCCGTCCTTCCGTGGCGGGAAGACGGCTGCCATCGTCGCGATGATCGCCGGCGCGTTGGCGACTGGATCGTCAGGGAAGAGGAGCCGGCCGACAGCCCCATCGTGCAGCCCGGCCCGCAGCTTGTCGACGTCGACCGTGACGTTGATGCCGACGATGCCACCGACACCATTGAGCGTCAAGCCGAGGAAGATCTCGATTCCGGGCTCGAACTGCGCCGAGACGATGACGATGAAGGACCACCCGTCGTCCGTCTCCCGCAGCAGCCCAGCCGCCTTGATCTGGATGCCCTTACCGCAAAGTGCGAGCGAGGCCTCCAGGACGCCACCATAGCTGCGGTGTGGCGGGTCAAAGAAGAGGAACCCGCCACCTTTGATCGGACCGGCATCGATCGAGATGCCGATACCGCGAGGCGGCACGAAGTCGAGGCTTAGGTCGCCCGCGGGTCCCAAGTTGCCGTGGACTGTCGGTGTGCCGCTACCAGGCGGCGCCGGTGATGATGGCAGCGTCCACATCAACTTGGCGCCCATCCCGTCGACGCTGACGCGGAAAGCCGGACCGAAGTCGAGTCCAAACGCTACGGTCGCGCCTAACGACCCTGCGGCTCCCATCGGCCCGGCTTCGATAGCCAGGCCGATGGTGACGCTGCGAACCGTGAGAACGGAGAGCGACTTGTTCACGGGAATGGTTACGACCATGCCTGCCCCGCCGGCGAACGACAAGCGACCGCGGGTGTCTACCATGAGGTCAACGTCGAACGTGAACTTCGCACCATCACTCGGCAGCACGGAGCCAAGAAATCCCATTGATTCACGAGGTATGATGAGCGCCCCGTCACCAATTGCCAACCGGAAGCGCGTCGGATCGCCGATCTCGACGCCGGCCAGGAACGTGCCGATCTCGAGGTGGGTCTCCTCTTCGCTCCCAAGGACCCAGTTCTCAGCCACCTCCTGCTTGCGCCGCAAAATCAGCTTCGCGTTGGCGCCACTCCCCGAGGCGACAGCGAACGGCGGCTCACCGATAAAAGCGTCGATCGCATTGGGCACGTCGGTCTGGAGCAAGAGCTCGAGATGCGAGCCGATCGGGAACGTGAGGCCGGCACCGAGCTCGAGAGCGACGAACATTCCCCAGCCGCCGTCTGCGGGAGGGACCACGACCGCGGACAGCCCAGCGTGCTCCTCGATCCCGCCGGGGCCGCGGTGAGTCAGCCGGACTGTGGCCATGCGCTGCAACACGCGCGCCGAGTGCGGATGGGTCGGCGACGGATCCGGGTCCCAGCCGAAGAGCATATCGATGCGCCACGGCTTGCCGCTGTCGTCCTCGGGCGGAATGATCGCGCCCAGCGCCACTAGCGCAGCGCCCAAGATGAGCGACCAGTTGTCGGCCGCCTTTGCCTCGTCGCTGCCAGGGTGCCCCAGGAGGAAGCTTCCCCACTGGTCGCGGGATCTGATCAGGTCGGCAATGAGCAGCCTATCGTCGGACAACAAGTGCATCGCTTGCAGGACCGCAAGTACCTCGGGCGCTTGGCGCCGCAGCCGATCGACCGCGATTAGGTCGAGGAACGTGGCCAGATAGTTCCAGGCGTCGTCTTCGTTTTGAAGATTCGCGGCCTGCTGGACGAGTGCGACCAGGTCGATCATCGCGTCCGAGAGATCGCGAATGAGCAACCACGTATCCGTGTGGCCATCCCCCGCAGCCTGCGTCCTTAGCGTGTCGAATGAGCTGGAGGTGCCCTGGGAAGACGGCGGCGCGCCGGCAGGAGCGGCGAGCCCAGCACGCGCGAACAGTCCATCTCGCGCTTTGGCGTCACCGAGCGTCGTCGCCATTTCGTGGCCAAGGTCGGCGAAGAGCCGAACCAGCCCTGCCAGCATGTCTGTCGCCATGGCGCTTACGCTCCCGGTCCGATGCGACTGGGCACCGGCACTGGGTCAGGCTCCAGACGTGCTTCGTGGACGATGTATGCATCGCCCTTTTCGTTCGGGTCGGGGCGAGCTCGCAACGAGTACAGCGCCTGACTCACGTGGATGCCGTCCCCGCTTGTGGAGAACGTGATTAGCCCGGCGTTGTTCAGGAACTGCAGGCCGCGCGCAATCGCCGCCGTGCCGAGCCCCTTAACGTGGACGGTGGCAGCCTCGTCGTAGCGGTGAACAGCGGACGAGTCGTTCGGCAGATCAGTGGTGGGCTCGGGGACGCGCGCTGCCAACGGCCGGTCAGCCGGAGGGCGCTGGTCCGTGATCGGCTGCGCTCGCCAGATCCACTCCGGCTCGCGGGCAAGATCGTGTGCCGCCCGGAACATCTCGTTCGACAGCAGTACCGGCGCGGTCTGCAAGCGGATGCGCGTCAGCGGCGGTTCTACGGCCGGGCCAAGTTCGACCCCGAAATGTACACCTGGACCGAATTGAATGTCGCTGACAACAGGGGGCAGAGTGTTGCTCCAGCCGAGGCGTGTCATCGGCAAGCCGATATGCTGCAGCCCCGTGGCCATGCCGTTGAGAGCAAAAAGGTTCCGAAAGAAGCTCGGCCACCCATTGCGCGCCGCGCTGGAAGTGAAATGGACGATCCTGCCCGTGCGGGGGTGTCCTGTTGCCTGCGGCGCTGTCCAGTCCATAGCGAAAGCAGAGCCGTAATGAACGTCTCCGGCCAGGACCACCACCCTCGGATAGTGCGAGAGGCGCTCCAGCAATCGCTCGTAGGCCCCCGGATGCGCCCCCCAGTGCTCAATGTCGAAATACTGCATGCCAGCGGGCTTACCCCCAGGCGTGATGCCGGTAACGTCCTGCGCCGCGGAGCGGTCCGTCTCCGAGCGCGCCATCGACATGAGATCGTAGATACTCGCGAAGATCGCACCGCCGATCTCGGTCATGAACGGTGGGCCGAACACAGGCGCGGGTGAAACGAGGATGAGGACGTGCCCCTCCGGCAAGTCTTCCTGAGGCAATTGCTGGCTGAGCGCAGCCTCCGTGAGCAGGCCAGGACACGCGGAGGGAGTGTCGTACTGCCGCCGAGTGCGGGTATCGAGGACGCGTACTCGATGCATTGAACCATCGACCGTGAAGGAGAAGTCGAACGCCGGTTGGGCTCCTGGAGCCAGTCCCAAGAGTTGATCCACCGCGTCGCTTGCCGCGCTCCGCGCCAATCCGCCTGGCCAGCCATCTGGGAACATGTCTGCTATGCGGGCAAGCATATCCTTGTGGTCCTGATCGGTCGCCCACCGTTGCGGGTCGTCACCCCACGCTTGGCAGATCGTGTAAGCGGCCAGCGCGTTACGCAGCAGGGCCTTGCCGAATGGTTTGCCCACGGTCGCCGCGCGGATGCCGCCGGTCATGAACCAATCGTCCGTCACCTCATGGTCGTCGCAGATCATGTACGTCGGTACGTTAGCCAGCAGGCGGCGCACCTTGGGAACTTCGCGGCGGAAGTCATCGAGTCTCTGCTTGGCGGGCCAGAAGCTCTCGCGCGCCTCGTTGAGAGCGTTCCGCGCCGGTACCGTTCCGCTGTAGAGAGGCGTGATTACGTCTGCGGGCGCATCCGGTGTGGCTTGGCCGAGGACCACCGGAGGAACGGGGCCGCCACTTCTCTGAGACTTACTAGCGTCATCCTGAAGTTCCTGCTTCAGGACGTGGTCGATACTCGGATCGCTACTATCGGCGACGGCGAGCACTGGCCAGAGTGCGGGGTTCCACGCTGCGCAATACATCGCAAGCCACTCTCCGAAACCAATGAGATGGCAGGACGCCGCGTCGGACGTGAAGCCCGCGCTTGCCGTAACTTTCTGGCGAAACCCTGGCGGCAAGACTGTGGTGTGAACGGTGAGCGGGCTGCCGCCGCGCGGTGACGGCACCTGCTCTGCGCCTCCGAGCAGTTGGATGCCGAGTGCGGTAAGCCCGGGCAGCAAAGCCGCAGCGACGTCGTCTGCATAGATTTGATCGCCCGTGAGGAACA
Organism: Dehalococcoidia bacterium; assembly: GCA_041497735.1. Taxonomy (GTDB): domain Bacteria; phylum Chloroflexota; class Dehalococcoidia; order DSTF01; family RBG-16-68-14; genus JBBDXS01. The sequence goes on from JBGQHA010000019.1 coordinate 7,081, forward strand.
GCATGTGGGGACGCCCGGCGGGCGCGCCTTCCAGGCCATCGATGTAACCGTCGAGATATTGGAGGGCCGGACTGCCCTCGCCGTGGGGCTTACGGCACGACGCGTGCGCGAGCACGAGCTCGTCGAGACTCATGGGGCAAGTCACGAAAGATGGAAGGCGGTTCTCGACGTACCCAAGCGCGCACACCTCTACGTCCTCGCTTGCGGGCGTTATGGTTCCGTAACCCGTAAGGGTGGAGTCAGTGAGGAGGTCTAGATCCTTGAGCGACTTGGCGCTGCCGCCTTCAGGGCTGACACGGACGTCATAGGAATAGAGATGGCCGGGCTGCAGCGCGGCGGCGCCCTCGAGGCTTATTGTGACAACAACCGCGTGGAATGCGGCACCGAACCGCATAGTGTGGGTCTCGTGATTGGCCAGCTCCGGCGGCGGCGCAGCTGCGTCGACCTGGCCGTCGTAGAGTGTCACTCGGATGTTGGAGGCCTGACTCGTCGCGACGAAGACCGAAACGCCACGTGGCTCGACGCGGCGGAGCACTGGACCGAGCAAGATGAGCGGGAGATCAGGCATCGGCACGCCTAAGGACTGTCCTTTGACGCTTCAGCGTCTCCCCACGTGGTGGTGTGTGCTCTGCCCTTACTGACAAATGAAAAGGAGCGGCGGACGCCCGCATGCCGCTGGGGGCGGTGCTCTTGGCGTTCCCGCGGGAATCCTTTGGGGCGCTTCCTGCGTCTCCCGGTGCCACGAACGGCTCTCCCTTCCGTGCAGGAGATTGATCCAGCCGCGGAATCGTCACCTCTACGAGACACGCGTTCCGGGGCATCGCTCTCAAGCGCTCGCGTCTAAGCCGGAACGCTCAAGATCTGGGAATCTGGATATCGCTAGCGGCAGCAAGCCAATTATAGACGGGAAACCGAACATGTCAAGTCAAGAGATGTGCTGACAGGGCAATAGCTCTGAGCATCTAGCGCTTGCCACTTATCCTCCCGCATGAGACAATTCCAGAAACCACTTACGACGGACTGACGGCGTCGTAAGCTCTGCGCCAGATTTTGATGCATACGGGCTGCGCTTCGGCGCCGCCCAAGGAGCTGCGATGCCAGAGGTGGCCCTGGCTCTATCAGGTGGTGGTGTCCGAGCGATGCTGTTCGGACTCGGAGCGTTGCGAGCTGTCGTACGTGCTTCCGGAGACGATCGCAAACTCACGGTGTTGGCTGGCGTCTCAGGCGGAGCCGTCGGTGCGGCCTATGCGGCAAGTCGCCTCGACATCGGTAACACGACGCTCGAAACGTACGACACTGAAGTACTACGACCGGTACTACAGACCGTAACGACCCGCTCGATCATGTTCGCCACGGGGCATGTGACGGCGATCATTGTTGGTGTGATCCTTGCCTTGTTTGGCGCCGTCGTCGTGGGTGCTTTCGGCCTAGGCCTACCAGGCTACGCGCGCATACTCGTGGTCCTGGCATTGCTCCTGGTAGCGATCCTGATAGCAGGGTGGCGCGGCATCGCGATCGAAGCGTCGATGCGGTCGGTGCTGTTCCCGGCTAATCCGGGGTTGCAGGAAGTTGACGGGCAGGCTCACCTTGTTCTCCAAGCGACGGATCTCGGCAGCGGAGAGGCCACGTACCTCACCTCGCGGGGCGTGCGGTCTTGGCGTTGGGGAGATGCTGACGCACGCGACTTGCGGCTCGTGCGCGCTGCACGCGCGGCAGCCACATTTCCCGGCGTCTTTCCGGCGTTGCACCTGGGACCATTCGCCTTTTCCTCCGGAGCTGACCCGAAACCGCCGAAGCGCGTCGCGCTCGTCGATGGTGGTGTTTACGACAACATGGGTAGCGAGTGGTTGCTGAGTGAGACGAGGACGCTGCGGGCGGCGTACAAGATCGTGGTCAATGCCTCGGCGAACCTATCTACCGTGCGAGGCGGCTTCGGCGTAATTGGCCTCGGAGAGCTCAGCGTACTGAAGCGCGAGAAGGACATCCAATACGACGGGACGACGGCCCCGCGCAGGCGGTGGCTGCAGGCTCTCTTCGACGTCGGTCATTTCGACGGCACGTTGGTGCGTATAGATGGAAACCTGCGTGAGTGGGTGCAAAAGTACGCTGGGAGGGGTGACGAACGCGCGCGGCGAGCCCAAAACATGGCGGAGGCTATGGACGCGATCGCTGATCCTACCGTCTGGGAGCGCTGGGCGCAGGAGAACCGCCGTGTCAAGACGGCGTTCGGCAAGCTGTGCCCCGCCGTCGCGTTGGATCTCGCGCGCGCTGGTTATCTAGCCGCCATGATCCAGACACACGTGCTCGAGGGGTGGCCTGCTCCGGAAACGTGCGATCCGGAGAAACTATTCGTCGATGCCTTGACAGTGAGGAGCGGGAACTGATGTCCCGCGCTTCATTCGGCCGTTGGGGAGCGAACCTCGACTCCGAGAACTTTGCCCGAGCGCTCGCCGCCGTCGGCATTTGGCGACAGGCGCAGAGGGTTGCGCCGCCGCCCGGCTCCGAACCGCGGGCGGAACGCGGGCTAGGAGATCTCCTTTCCATCATGTTGCGGATTGGAGTCGTATGGGACCTTCCGGACGTCCCCACCGATGCTTTTGACGCCGCCGAACTGGCCGCTGGATGGCGTGCAGCGGTAGACTTGGCCCCGCGGCCGCTGCGGCTCGCCGTCGACGTACCGCCAAATCAGCTGGCTTCCTTAACCTGGCTGGTAGGTGAGCTCGGCCGCGAAGCCGTCGGACTCGACGGCGTTTCCGTGCGAGTTCCTTTCAGGACAGGACGATCTCACTGGAGCTGGCCACTGCGGGTTGCCGTTCTCGATAGAGGGCAATCGTCGCTTCGAAACGCCCTCGCCGGCGAGCCGGGTTGGTTGGTTCACGATTTCGTAGAATTTGTCGAGCCGGAGGGACCCACCAGCTGCGACCTGTTGCTGGTGCCCGCGGCACTTCGCGCCGGTGTCGCGCAGATCCTAGAGCGACGCCTGAACGCAGCGGTGATCCTAATGCTTTCGCCATTAACGGAACCCTGGCAGCGCACACACGCCCTGGTGGACGTCCTACTGCGCGACAGCCAGGCCGAGGCGATTGGCTTCGTCGCCCCGGGGATGAGTGTTAAGGACTGGCTCAACAATCTCATCTGGGAACTTTCGCACGACGCTGGGCTCGACGTCGCGATGCTACGCACGGCGAGGAACCGGGGCTCGCCGCCTCCGGTCTTGTTCGCCACTAGCGAACTGCTGGAAGAAACACGGCTGAGCCGCGTCCTTGATCGGCTAGAGACGCGCGTTATGGCGATGCCTGAGACTGTCGACGCGGTGGCCACCAACGGCGGTGGAGAAGCGGGGCCGGCAGTAGCCGCTGAACCAGACCGCCGAAGACTTGCCGCAGAGGTGGCACTGGCTCGAACAATTGGCTGGGACCACGAGCACGACGCCGCCGCGACCACCGCGAGGCTCACTCGTTCGTTGGCGATGGTCTCACGAGAACCGACGCCGCCGCGCTTCATTCAGGCGAAGGTCCACGAAGAGGATGAGGGAACGCAGCAAGCCCTGCGCGCGCTGCGGAATGGGAAGAACCACTTGATCCTTGTTCGAGTGGGAGTACAAGATGCCGATTGGCTGTCGACGACCGAGGCGTTTCCCGCCGACAGGCTCCCGGAGCAAGAGGAACATACTCTCGATGTCGTGCTAACCGCGCCCGAACTACTTAGCGAGCCGCAGAGGAAGCAAATCACGCTGCCAGGGACCGGTTCTAGCAGCGAGTGCTCGTTCCGCGTAAGAGCTGGCGCTTACAAGGGTCCATTCGATGCGCGGATTATCGTGCTCTACGAAGGCCGCATCCTCCAGACCGCCCTCCTTAAGGGCTTTGTTTCGTCCATACCGGAGTCCGTAGAGGACAGCGACGTCTTGCGCATGGAGACCGAGGCCGCCGTCCGTTCCTTTGACGATCTCTCCGGGCGCACAAGGTTCGACGCCGCGTTCGTTCTGAATCGCAACCGCAAAGGCGTGAAGCGAATCACGCTCCTCGCCGGCGAGTACGCGGACGTTCGCAGACCAGATGATTTTGACAAGGAAATCGATCACATCAGGAAGCGGCTCGAGAAACTCGTTGCCGCCGAACCGCCCAAGCAACCGTCGTTGCGCGACGAATCTACGCGCGAGCTGCTGGTATACCTGGCGCTGCACGGCCATGTGTTGCGCGACCTCTTGACTGAAATCGGTGGCGCGGTCATTCTCGCAGCGGAGCGTTTGCAAATTCTGGCGGCAACTCCGGAAAGCTTCTTTCCGTTGGAATTCGTCTACGACGGCGCGTCCCCTGACGACGACGCGAAGCTGTGCCCGAACGCTGAACAGGCGCTCGCAGCAGGGTCGTGCCTTGGGTGCGCGTCAGCGCACGACGCTAGCATCGTGTGCCCGATGGGATTCTGGGGCCTGCGTAAGGTAATCGAGCGCCACGTCCACGACCCGGACGCAGCTGCCGAAGTCGACCATGACTATCGAGTCGACGCTTCTCCCGCGCGAGGGAGGACCCGGTTGCACAAGATCACGTCGGCCCAGTTCGCCGCGAGTGAGCAGGTTGATGGCTTCAAGAGCGGCACGAGGGCAGCGCTCGCCAAGCAAATCGAGAGGGCGATCGGTACCCCTACCAAACGCACGCTAACGTGGAAACAGTGGGTGCTGGACGTGGACACCGCTGACCCACCATTGCTCATCCTGCTTCCACATACCGAGACCAATGCGGCGGACTTGGCTTCTCTTTTCATTGAAGACACACAGGAACTGTCCGTCGCTCGCATCGATCACACGTACGTGGGCGATGGCGGTCCCATTGTCCTGCTGCTCGGCTGCAACACGGGCGACCCGACGATCCCATTTCAAAAGTTTCCTGCGGCTTTCAGGCGGTACGGCGCCGCGATCGTTCTGGCGACCTTAACCACGGTGCTTGGCCGGCATGCGAGCGTCGTCGCTGGAGAAGTCGTCGAGGTGCTCACCGAACACCGCGAGGAGCAAGCCACGTTCGGTGAAGTCATACGTGTCGTTAGGCGCAAGCTGCTGGGCGCAGGCATACCGGCCGCGCTCGCACTTACGGCCTACGGTGACGCGGACTGGATTCTGGGCGGGAGGTCGAGCTGATGTTTCGAGTCGTGATGCTTCCGGCGCGGCAGGGCGACTGCATCTGGCTGGAGTATGGGGACGCGCGCGAGCCGCGTCGCGTCATGGTCGACGGTGGCCCGCTGCCGGCGGCCGCGGACATCATGGCCCGCCTGCCGGACGCACCGGTGCGGTTCGAGCTGCTCGCCATTACGCATGTGGATGCGGATCACATCGGCGGAGTGCTCAAGTTCCTGACGAATCTTCCAGAGAACGTAACGTTTGGAGACGTGTGGTTCAACGCCTGGAAGCACCTCCCCACCGACCTGCTCGGGCCCGCGCAAGGAGAGATGATGTCAGCCATCATCGATCGTCGAGAGGTGCCGTGGAACAAGGCGTTCAAGGGTAAGGCTGCTTGCATCCCTGGGAACGGGAAGCTCCCTACGCTTGAGCTGGATGGCGGCATGCTCATTACATTGCTCTCTCCCTCAAAGGAGGAGCTTCGGAAGCTACGGCCAGTGTGGAAGAAGGACGCAGAGGGCGCGGGCATCACGCCGGGTTCGACGGAAGCAGCGCTCGAGTTGCTGAGAGAGCGCATGGCGGTGCCACCGGACCTCCTCGGCGGCGACAGGCCAAACCCGGCGCGCGACGCGGACAGCCCCTTCGTTTCAGACAACTCCGAGGCGAACGGCTCAAGCCTCGTGCTGCTGGCGGAGTTCGAAGACAAGAAGGTACTTCTCTGTGGCGACGCATATGCATCTGTCGTGAAGCGCGGCATCGCCAGGCTCGGACTAGATGGCAAGCTCAAGCTCGCAGCCCTTAAGCTTGGCCACCACGGGAGTAGGAAAAGCACGGACAGCGAGCTGATCCAGCGCCTCAACTGCCGGCGCTATCTGGTATCAACCGATGGGAGCTACTACAACCACCCGGATAACGAAGCGCTGTCACGAGTTGTCGTGTACGGTCGGAAGCAATCCACGCTGTTCTTCAACTACTCCAAGCCGCAAGCGAAGCGCTGGGCCAACAGGAGCCTCCGCGACAAGTACGGATACAAAGTCGTCTTTCCCGCGACGGGCTCAAACGGCCTAGCCGTTACGTTATGAGGTATACCGGCACGGCAGAGCTAGGCGATTTAGCGCTCTGGCCCGCCCGTGCTAACCTCCACAAAGCTAAGAAGTTGCTCAGCGCACGCCGGGCAGGCGCGGTTAATTGCCGGCTCCGGCACCATGCCCAATCGATATGCAGCTCTACCTTCTCGGGCAATGACACGTCGTAGCGAACTCGCTGGACAGCACAAGATGGACGATAGCGATCGCCGTGTCTGCGCCGATAGGTGGCATCGTACCTGTCCACGCGCGAAGTGCCGCACCGACACCGCGCGCCCATACACTGCCGCGCGTTCAGTATCATGCGCATGACGGCTTGGTCGATCTTAACAATGGGGGACCGGTGTTGTGGCACTGAGTCTTCGTAGCAGAAGGGCGGGATGATGATTAGGGCGCGAAGCGTAAACTCGCGCCGCTCATCTTTGCGCTGCTCGATACCCGCGTACCGCGATCGAACTGGCGGGGCATGACCTTCGCCGACCCGTTTCTTGGTGGGGGAAGCGTCAGCCTGCTGGCCAAAACGTACGGCTTCCGGGTCATCTGCAACGACCTGGCGATGCGCTCTGCCGTCACGGTCGCGCCTTCATTGCGAACGGCTCTGTTACGCTCGACCGCGCCGACGTGGCTCTGCTGCTGCGCGAGCCCGACGTGGACTATGCGCACATCGCGGAGGAACGCTACGTGCCGTCGGTCTTCTCTCACGAGCACGCCCGCCTGATCAATCGCGCGCTCCATTGGATCCACAGCGACTACTTCCCGGAGCCGAAGCGCTCGCTGGCGTCGCTGCTCGTCATCAAATGGATGCTCCGTATCCAGCCGATGAGCATGCTTCGCGGCACCGACGGGCGCGCGGCATTCTCTGGCGACTACGATCTCGTCAGCCCGCGGCGCGTTGGCCACTACGTGCACAGCCTCGATCTGCTGCAGCCCGCCGCTTGGTGGCGGCTGGCGCAGGAGGCGAACCGAGGCGTGTGCTGCCCAGTCGGGGCGAGGCCCACAAGGAGGATGCGCTGGCGCTGCTGCCTCGCCTGCGGGGCGATGTCGTCTACCTCGACCCGCCGTATCCGGGAACCACCTCGTACGAGCGCGAGTACGCCGTCCTCGATGACCTACTGGAGGGCGAGCGCTTCGAGGTCAGCGGCTTTTCTCGGAGCGTCGATCTGCTGAAGGAGCTGTTCCGCGCCTGCCAGCACATTCCCGTCTGGCTCGTCTCGCTGAACAACACGGCCCTCAACCTCGAGGAGCTGCAAGATCTCATTCGCCCGCACAGACCAAATATCAACGCCGTCCAAGTGCACTACCGGCACCTGGCGAGTATCGCATCGGAGAAGAAAA
>JBGQHA010000020.1:0-14351 GCA_041497735.1 Dehalococcoidia bacterium
ATCAGGAACAGCGGGCGGTGACTGTCTGCACTCGATGGGGTCATGCGTTCCGCCTTAGCGGATGAAGCCCTCGTAGTTGCGCATCATGAGCTGCGATTCAAGCTGGCGCATGGTATCGAGCACGACACCGACGATGATGATAAGGCCGCTGCTGGTCAGCGTAAGCTGCGTTGTGTTGAAGAACTGTGTCACTAGGTACGGGCCGATCGCCAGCAGGCCGAGGAAGATCGCACCGGCCCAGGTGATGCGCACCAGGACGCGCATGATGTACTCGGCGGTCGGCCGGCCCGGCCTTATGCCCGGGATGAACCCGCCGTTCTTCTGCAGGTTCTCCGCGAGGTTCTGTTGCTGAAAGACGATCAGCGTGTAGAAGAACGTGAACGCCACGACGAGGAAGAAGATCGTCGACAGGAAGACCGGCGAGCCCGATTTGTTCTGGGGGCTGAACCAGTGCACCACGAACGTGGCCGCCGTGTGCAGCATACCGCTTCCGACCTGGTTGCGCAGGAAGTCAGCCGCCGCTGCCGGGAAGATCACGAGCGAGAACGCGAAGATCAGCGGGATCATGCCCGCCGAGTTCACCCGCAGCGGGATGTGACTCTGCCCCGACTGCCGGTACATTCGTCCGGAGCGGAAGACGCTGCGTGCGTACTGCACAGGGATGCGCCGCTGCGCCTCCTGCACGAACACGATCGACGCCAGCACGAGCACGCCCAGCCCGCCCAGCATCCCGATGCCGAAGAAGCCGACAGATGAGCTGGTGATACCGGGCAGCGTCGTAGTCAGACCGGCGACGATACCGCCGAAGATGATCAGAGAAATGCCGTTGCCGATACCATTTTCCGTGATCAGCTCGCCGATCCAGACGAGGAACATCGTGCCCGCCGTCATCGAGATCACCATCGCGAGGGTGGGCAGCGCATTCGGTCCGGTGAACCCGATGCCATGCACGACGCCGGCCTTCTCGAGAATGATGAGCTGGCTGTAGCCTTGCATAACCGCCATGGGCACGGCGAGGTAATGCGTGTAGAGCTGGAGCCGCTCGCGGCCCTGTTCGCCCTCACGCCCCAGCGCCTGCAGGCTAGGCACGATCGGCTGGAGCATCGTCATGATGATCGATGCCGTGATGTACGGATACACGCCCAGTGCCGCGACGCTGAGCTGGCGGAGCGCTCCGCCACTAAAGAGGTTGACAAACCCGAGGATCGCGTTATTCGAGAACGCATTTGAGAGGGCGCTCCTGTCAACGCCCGGGATGGGCACGTGAGCGACGAAGCGGAAGACGACTAGCAGCCCGATCGTGTACAGCAGCTTCCGGCGGATGTCCGGCTGCTGAAACGCGTCGACCGCTGCCTGCAGCAGCTTCGGTCTATTCGGTGCTTGCTGTGTTCTCGCTGGCCTCGCGACCGCTGTCATCCGACTCCTTGCTGACGCCTGCTTCGGCGGGCGCCTCTCCCTTCGATGCCGCTGCTCTCGCCGCCGCCGCTACTTTGTCACGCTCAGCCTTGCGATTGCGCCGCCGTTCCTCGGGAGGCCGCACCGGCGTCAGCTCCTCGATGGTGCCGCCGGCGGCCTCGATCTTTGCGCGCGCAGGGCCGGAGACCCGATGCACGCGAACGGTCAGCGGCACGCTGAGCTCGCCGTCGCCCAGGATCTTAACCTGCTCGCGCTTAGAGCGGATCAGCCCGACTTCGCGCAGCGTTTCCGGCGTCACCTCGCTCTTGGCGGAGAAGCGGCTGAGGTCGCGCACGTTCACGGGAACGAACTCAATCCGGAACGGGTTGCGAAAGCCTCGCTTGACGGGGAGCTTGCGAATGAGCGGGGTCTGGCCGCCCTCGAAGCCCCAGGACGGGCCCGCGCCGGAGCGCGCTTGCTGCCCCTTCATGCCTTTGCCGGCGTAGGTGCCGTGGCCGCTCGCATTCCCGCGACCGACACGCTTGCGCGCTTTCCTGGCGCCCGACGGCGATCGGAGCTCGTGTTGCTGCACGGCTACGCCTCCTCGACGGCGATAAGATGCCGCACTTTGTCGATCATACCACGCACCGAAGGCGAGTCGCTATGCTCGACCGTGTGGCCGAGCCGCCGCAGGCCGAGCGCGCGGATCGTGCGCTTCTGGTCGAACCGGCGGCCTGAGTCGCTGCGAATCCAGGTGACCCGTAGCTTAGGCATCGCTCGCCTCTTCCGGCGGTGACGACTCCCGCTGGCGCGCCGCGTAGGCCTTCCGCCGCGCGACGACCTCGTTCGGCATCCGAAGGCTCTGGAGACCCTGAAGGGTCGCTTTCACGACGTTGATTGGGTTGCTGCTGCCGAGAGACTTCGCCAGCACGTCGCGTATGCCCGCCGCTTCGAGCACGGCGCGAACGCCGCCGCCGGCGATCACGCCCGTACCGGCGGAGGCGGGCTTGAGCAGGACTTTCGCCGCGCCGAAAACGGAGAGGACTTCGTGCGGGATGGTCGTACCGGCCATGGGGACTAGGATCAGGTTACGGCGCGCGATGGATGCGCCCTTGCGGATCGCCTCCGGCACTTCGTGCGCCTTGCCCAGCCCCGCACCGACGCGGCCCTGGCCATCGCCCACGACGACGACGGCGCTGAAGTTGAAACGCCGGCCGCCTTTGACCACCTTGGCGATGCGGTTGATATAGAGGACCTTCTCGCTCATCTCCGGTTCCCGCTGTTCGTCGTGGAAGTCGCGTGATGCGGTCACATAGCCTCCTAGAACGAAAGCCCAGCGTCGCGTGCGGCGCCCGCGAGCGCCTTCACGCGGCCGTGGAACCGATAGCCCGCGCGGTCGAAGACGACCTGCTTCACGCCGCTCTCCTGTGCGCGGCGCGCGAGGAGCTCGCCGACGATTTTCGCCATCTCTGTCTTGCCCTTACCGTTCGCCTTCCCGCGTACCTCAGCCTCGACGTCGGATGCGGCAGCAAGCGTGCGTCCCGCTTCGTCATCGATCACCTGCGCGTAAATGTGCGAGAGGCTGCGGTACACGCAGAGGCGCGGGCGCTCCGGCTTGCCCTGCACGTGCTTGCGCACGCGCAGGTGGCGTCGCTTGCGGGCGTGGTAGGCTGTCTTTCCTCGCTTCATGGCGATGCCTAGTGCAGCGTCTTGCCGGCCTTGCCGGCCTTGCGCCGCACGTGCTCTCCTTCGTATCGAATGCCTTTGCCCTTGTACGGCTCCGGCGGCCGTAGGCTGCGGATCTCCGCCGCCGTCTGTCCGACCAGCTCCTTATCGACGCCGCGCACGTGGATGCGGCTTGTGCCTTCGACCTCGAGCTGGATGCCCGCCGGCGCCTTCACGTCGACCGGGTGCGAGTAGCCGACCGCGATCTGGATGTTCTGGCCCATCTGCTGCGCGCGATAGCCGACGCCCAACAGCTCGAGCGTCTTGCTGAAGCCCGTCGAGACGCCGTCGACCATGTTGTTCAGCAGAGCGCGCGTGAGGCCGTGCAGCGCCCGGTAGTAGGGGAGGTCGCTCGAGCGCGTGACCGAGATCTTGCCGTCGTCCAACTGGACGCGGATGTCGCGGTGCACCTCGCGCTGCAGCTCACCCTTCGGGCCCTTCACGGACACGTTCTGCCCGTCGATCTGCACCTGGACGGCAGACGGGATGGTGATTGGCTGCTTACCGATACGCGACACGTTTCTCACCTACCAGACGTAGCACAGCAACTCGCCGCCGGTTTGCAGGCGCCAGGCCTGCTGGCCGGCCATGATCCCCTTCGGCGTGGAGAGGATCGCGACGCCGAGGCCGTTGTACACGCGCGGGATCTCGCGCTTCTGTACGTAGACCCGCAGGCCCGGACGGCTTACCCGCTTGATGCCGTTCAAGAGCGGCTCCTTCTTGTCGGTGTAGCTGAGGTGGATGCGCACGAAGCGGTTGATCCCCTCATCGAGCACCTCGAAGTCGCGCACGAAGCCCTCTTCTTTGAGCACCTTCGCGATAGCGATCTTCATCTTTGATGCCGGAATGTTCACGGAGTCGTGCCGGACCGCGACCGCGTTGCGTATTCGCGTCAGCATGTCGGCGATGGGATCTGTCATCGTCATGGCCGCACTCTCCTACCAGCTCGACTTCTGCACGCCCGGCAGCTTGCCTTCGAGGGCGAACTGCCGGAAGCAAATGCGACAGAGCCCGAAGTAGCGCATGAACGCGCGCGGCCGGCCGCACAGGTGGCAGCGACGGATGATGCGCGAGCTGTACTTCGGCGGGCGTTTCGCTTTTTCGACCAGTGATTTCTTTGCCATGCTGCGCTAACTCCGGGTGAACGGCATGCCCAGCAGCTCCAGCAGCCGGGCGCCTTCCTCATCGGTATTCGCCGTCGTGACGATGTTGACCTGCAACCCACGAACGCGATCGACCTTGTCGTACTCGATCTCGGGAAAGATCAGCTGCTCGCGCACGCCCAGACTGAAGTTGCCGCGTCCATCGAATGCGTTGCGCGAGACGCCGCGGAAGTCGCGGATGCGGGGCAGGGCGGCGTTCAGCAGCCTATCGAGGAACTCCCACATGCGGGCGCCGCGCAGCGTCACCGTCAGGCCGATTGGGTTGCCTTCGCGGAGCTTGAAGTTCGCGATCGAGCGCTTCGCCCGCCGGATCACCGGCTTCTGCCCTGTGATGGTGGCGATGTCCTGCGACGCGGCATCGAGCGCCTTCGCGTCCTGCGTGGCTTCGCCCATGCCGATATTCACGGCGACCTTCTCCACGCTCGGCACCTGCATCACGTTCTGATAGCCGAACTCGCGCATCAGCGCCGGCGCGATCTCGTCGCGGAAGCGCTGCTTCAGTCTCGGGACCATCGCTGTCGGTGTTGGAGCTGTCATTAGTCGATGTCCTGGTGGCACAGCCCGCACGTGCGCACCTTCACGCCGTCCGTGCGCACACGAAAGCTCACGCGCGTCGGCTTCTGGCACGCCCGGCAGATCAGTTTGACGTTCGAGACGTGGATCGGCGCCTCCTTAGCGATGATTCCCGCGGGCTCTCGCTCCGAGCGCTGGCGCTCGTGGCGTTTCACCATGTTCAGCCCTTGCACCACCACGCGCTGCGCCTTCGGCAGCACCTCGTGTACCAGGCCCTGCTTGCCCCGCTCCTTGCCGGAGAGGACGAGGACGGTGTCGTTACGTTTGATGCGCTGCATCACACGACCTCCGGCGCGAGCGAGATGATCTTCATGAAACGCCGCTCCCGCAGCTCGCGCGCCACCGGCCCGAAGATGCGCGTGCCGCGCGGGTTCTCTTTGTCGGCGAGGACCACGGCCGCGTTGTCATCGAACCGGATGCTGGAGCCGTCGTCGCGCTGCCAGCCCTTGGCCGTGCGTACGATGACCGCCCTCACAACGTCGCCCTTCTTGATCGGCGCGCCGGCCTGGGCCTGCTTCACCGACGCAACGACGACGTCGCCGACGCGCGCGTAGCGCCGCCGCGTGCCGCCGAGCACCTGGATGCACATGATCTGGCGAGCACCCGAGTTGTCGGCGACCTTCAGCCGCGAATACTTCTGGATCACGGCGCTTCCTCGTCCTCGCTTGCGGTGTCCTCGGCCACTGCGGGCTCTTCTTCCGCTTCCGCATCGGTCGATGGGGCGTGCTCGTCCATCTCCGTCGCCTGCTCGTCGACGGCCTCGCCACCTTCAGCGGCGGTCTGCGCCATCACCGCGGGCGGCTCTTCCTTCTCACGAACGCGGCTCAGGTACTCGACGTCAATCTCGCGCGGCGCGATCTCCGCCACGTCGCCGCGCTCGACGATTTCGGCGACGCGCCAGCGCTTCAGCTTCGACATGGGCCGCGTCTCCTCGATCCGGACGGTGTCGCCGCGCTTCGCCTCAAGGTGGTCGTCGTGCGCCAGGTAGCGCTTGGAGCGGCGCATGATCTTCTTGTAGAGGCGATGGCGCGTCGTGCGCTCCACCTGGACGACGACGGTCTTCTCCATCTTGTCGCTCACGACGGTGCCGGTGATGCTCTTCTGCGTCATCGCCTATCCCTCGGCCGCCGCCGCGTGCGCGGCGAGCTGGCGTTCGCGCTGGATCGTCTTGATGCGCGCCGCGTGGCGACGCAGCTTGCGCGGCAGCGATGTGTTCGCGAGCTGTCGCGTCGTCGTCTGGAGACGGGAAACGAACATCTGTCGATAGGTGTCATCCAATTCTTTCACCAGATCTCCATCCGACATATCGCGCAGCGTTTGCGTCTCTTCTTTTCGCTTGCGGTTCCGCGCCATCGCTAGAACTCCTGGTGCTCGCGCAGGACGAAGCGCGTCTGGATCGGCAGCTTGTGCGCAGCGAGGCGCAGCGCCTCCCGCGCGACGTCTTCTTTCACGCCTGCGACCTCGAACAGCATGCGGCCGCGCCGGACCACGGACACCCAGAACTCGGGCGGGCCCTTGCCGCTACCCATGCGCGTCTCCAGCGGCTTCTTCGAGACCGGCTTGTCGGGGAAGATACGGATCCAGACCTTTCCGCCGCGCTTCATCTCGTGTGTGATCGCGCGCCGCGCGGCCTCGATCTGGCGGGCCGTGACCCACGCGTTGGCCAGCGCCTGCAGCCCGAACTCGCCGAACGAGACCTGGTTGCCGGCCTGGGCCACGCCCCGCCGTCTGCCTCGATGCGACCTGCGCCACTTGATTCGCTTTGGTTGCAGCATCGTTCGCTATGTTTCCTTGGTCTCCGGCTCCGCTGCCGGCGGCCTTCCGGCTTGGGCGACAGCTTCCGCCGCTGCTGCGGCGGGCGTCGGGCCCTCGGTGGCCGCGGGAGCGGGAGTGGCTCTTTCTTCCTGCTCGCTCGGCCGCGACTCCGCGCGCGCTGGCTTGTCCTCGATCGATTCGCCCTTGTAGATCCAGACCTTCACGCCGATACGGCCGAACGTTGTGTGTGCCTCTGCGCGTCCGAAGTCGATGTCGGCGCGGATGGTGTGGAGCGGCACGCGGCCTTCCATCACCGCTTCGCGCCGCGACATCTCCGCGCCGCCCAGGCGGCCGGCCACCATCGCCTTGCAGCCCTGGGCGCCGCGCGCCATCGTGCGCCCGACGGTCTGGCGCAGCGCGCGACGGAAGGCCACGCGGCGCTCCAGCTGGTCGGCGATGTTACGCGCGACGAGCTGCGCGTCCAGCTCCGCCATGCGGATCTCCTGGATGTTCACGCGCACGCGCTTGCCGGTGAGCTTCTCGAGGTTCGTGCGCAGCTCGTCGACCTTTTGTCCGCTGCGGCCGATGACGATGCCCGGCTTCGCGGTGTGGATCGTGACGGTGATGATGTTGGCATTACGTTCGATCTCGACTCGTGAGACGCCAGCGTCCCTCATCGTCTTTTCGATGTAAAGGCGGATCGAGAGGTCTCCCTTAAGCAGCTCGCGGTACGTTGGCCGCCCTGCGAACCACTTGCTTTGCCAGTCGTAGATGATCCCCAGGCGGAAGCCGGTGGGGTGTACCTTCTGTCCCATATCAGCTCTCTTCCCGTTCGTCGACCACGATCGTCACATGGCTGGTGCGCCGGACGTACGGGTGATAGCGCCCGCGCGCGGCCGGCCGGTAGCGGCGGTCGCGCCGGCCATCGTCCGCGATGGCGCGCTTGATGAACAGGCTGTCCGGGTCCATCGCGAAATTATTCTCAGCGTTCGCTGCCGCCGACTTCACGATCTTCGCCACCTCCCGCGCGTGCGGGGACGGGAAGAACTTCAGCAGGTTCAGCGCGTCCTCGACCGACTGGCCTGGCAGGTGCTCCAGCACAAGCCGCGCCTTCTGCGGCGAGATGCCGATGTGCCGGTGGGTTGCCCTAACTTCCATGACCCTCGTTACCTACTCGGCGCTGCCGCCGCCGGCGCAGCCGCGGCCGGACGCACCGTTGTGGTGCGCTCAGTTTTCTGCGTGTGACCGCGGAAGTGGCGCGTCAGCGCAAACTCGCCGAGCTTGTGGCCGACCATGTTCTCCGTGATGAAGATGGGCACATGCCGCCGCCCGTCGTGCACGGCGATCGTCATGCCGATCATCTGCGGCATGATCGTGCTCGCGCGCGACCAGGTCTTGATCACGGTGCGCTCGCCGCTGCGGCGGACGGCTTCCACCTTCTTCAACAGCTTCGGGTGAATGAACGGGCCCTTCTTTGTCGATCGCGACATCTACTTCGCTCCGTACCTGCGCCGGACGATGAACTTGTCCGACTGCTTCTTGCCTCGCGTGCGAACACCGCGCGCGCGCTTGCCCCATGGCGTCTTCGGGCTGGACATGCCGATGGGTGACTTGCCCTCGCCGCCACCGTGGGGGTGGTCGCGCGGGTTCATCACCACGCCTCGCACGGACGGGCGGCGGCCGCGCCAGCGCGAGCGCCCGGCCTTGCCAAGCTTGGTGAGCGCGTGCTCCACGTTGCCCATCTGGCCGATGGTCGCGAGGCAGGCCGACGGCACACGCCGCATCTCGCCGGAGGGGAGGCGCAGCAGGCACATTGCGCCTTCGCGCGCCATCACCTGCGCCGCAGCGCCCGCGCCGCGCACCATCTGTCCGCCGCGGCCCGGATTAAGCTCGATGTTGTGCACCATCATACCGGTCGGGATGCTCGTAAGCGGGAGGGCGTTGCCGTTCTTCAGCTCCGCCTCCGGCCCCGAAGAGACGTTGTCGCCCACCTTGAGTCCGCTGGGCGCCAGGATGTAGCGCTTGTCGCCGTCGGCGTAGTGCACCAGCGCGATGCGCGCCGTGCGGTTCGGGTCGTACTCGATCGACGCGACCTTGCCCGGCACGCCGAAGTTGTCGCGCTTGAAATCGACGATGCGGATCTTGCGCTTCGGGCCCGCGCCGCGATGTCGCACCGTAATCCGGCCCTGCTGGTTGCGCCCTGCGTGCGCCTTGCGCGGCAGGGTGAGGTTCTTCTGCGGCGTCTTCTCCGTGATCTCATCGAACGAGAAGCCGATCATGCCACGACGGCCGGGACTGGTGGGCTTGAAATGCTTTGTTGGCATCTTAGAGTCCCTCGAAGAGCTGGATCGAATCGCCTTCGGCCAGCGTTACGATCGCCTTCTTCCAGCTTTTCGTGCGCGACTGCAGCCGTCCGCGACGGCGTCGCTTGCCGTGGACGGTTAGCGTGTTGACCTTCGTGACGCTCACGTTGAACGCGTGGTGGACCGCGTCGCGGATCTGGTTCTTGTTCGCGTGACTCGCCACCTCGAACGCGTACTTGCGCTCGCCGGCCAGGATCGTCGCCTTTTCGGTGATCAGCGGCCGCACGATGACCTGGTAAGGGTGGATCGCCTTAGGCATTCGTCGCCTCCGGCAGGGGAGCGCGGCGCTTCTTCGCGCGGTCGCCGCCCCACAGCCCCTCCGCAATGCGCAGGGCGTCTTCCGTCATCAGCAGGCCGCGGTACGAGAGCAGATCGAGCACGTTCAAGTACGCCGCGGGCAGCCACTTGACGTGCGGCATGTTGCCTGCGCTGCGCTTGATCATCGGTTCGGGCTGCGCGGTCACGACCAGCGTCTTGCGCTCGAAGCCCAGCGTCTCGAGCAGCGATTGCAGCTCCTTCGTCTTCGGCTTCTCGAACGAGAGCATATCGATTACGCGCAGGTCGCCGTCGGCCGCCCTTGCTGACAGGACCGATCGGATGGCGAGGCGTCGCATGCGCTTCGGCAGGTCCTGCTTGTAGCTGCGCGGCTTCGGCCCGAAGACGATGCCGCCGCCGCGCCGGTGCGGCGCCCGGATCGATCCCTGGCGCGCGCGGCCGGTGCCTTTCTGCCGGAAGAGCTTGACCGTGCTGCCCGCGACCTCGCCACGCGTCTTGGTGCTATGCGTCCCGCGCCGCTGGTTCGCGCGCTGCGCGAGGAGCGCCTGATGCACGACTGCGCGGCGCGGCTTCAGCCCGAAGACCTGCTCGTCCACTTCGATGGACTTCACCTTGCTGCCGCTGCTGTTGATGACGTCCAGCTCCATTACGCTTCTTCTTCTCGGGAGCCTTCGTCGGCGGTTGCGCCGTGGTCGTTCGGTTCCACTTCGGCTTCCGCGACGGCCGTCGCTATCGCTGCCGGCTCGCCGGCCGCGGCGGCGGGCGCCTCTTCTTCCTGCGGCTCGGGCTCCGGCTCAATGACCTTGCGCTTACCGGAGTGCGCCGCCGCCAGCGTTTCCTTCGAGAAGCGGATCTTGATGAGCCCGTTGCGCGCCCCCGGCACCGCTCCGCCAACGATGATGAGCCCGCGCGCGATGTTCGTCTCGAGGACTTCCAGGTTCCGAGTGGTTACCTGCTCCGCGCCCATGTGGCCGGCCATGCGCATCCCCTTGAAGGTGCGGCCGGGTGTGTTGCCGGCGCCGATGGCGCCTGGTGCCCGGTGCCTGTCCGACTGGCCGTGCGTCTTCGGGCCGCCGGCGAAGCCGTGGCGTTTCACGACCCCCGCGAAGCCGCGTCCCTTGCTCACACCCGTCACGTCGACGAGGTCGCCTTCTTGGAAGAGATCCGCGCCGTAGCGGTCGCCCAGCTTGTGGTGACTGACGTCGTCGACGCCTACCTCACGGAGGTAGCGGAAGTCGCCTAGGCGCTTGACGTGGCCGCGCGCCGGCTTGTTCAGCCGCTTCTTCGTGCCGAAGCCGAGCTGCACTGCCGTGTAGCCGTCCTTGATCTCTGTGCGTAGCTGTGTGATGAGGCACGGGCCGGCTTCGATCACCGTCCCGCCGCGCAGGTGGCCCTTCTTGTCGAAGACCTGGATCATGCCGAGCTTGCGCCCGAGCAGCGCCTCGATCACAGCTTCACCTCGATGTCGACGCCGGCGGGCAGCTGCAGGCGCATCAGCGTGTCGACGGTGCGCGATGTCGGGTTCAGGATGTCGATCAGCCGCTTGTGCGTCCGGATCTCGAACTGCTCGCGTGAGTCCTTATCGATGAACGGCGAGCGGATCACGGTGAACTTCTTGATGTGTGTCGGCAGGGGGATGGGCCCCGCAACCGCGGCGCCGGTGCGCTCGGCCGCCTCCACAATCTGCTCGGCCGACTGATCGAGGATGCGGTGGTCGTATGCCTTGAGCCGGATGCGGATCTTCTGCTGCGGCATCGCTAGGCCCTCACCGGTTGCCGTTTCGTGGCGCTGCCGGTGATGCGGTCGGCGACATCCGGCGGCACGCGCTCGTAGTGATCGAACTCCATGCTGTAAGTGCCGCGCCCCTGCGTCAGCGAGCGCAGCCCGGTCGCGTAGCCGAACGATTCGGCCAGCGGCACCAGCGCGCGAATGACCTGCAGCTTGCCGCGCGCCTCGACGCCGTGGATCTGCCCGCGACGGCTGTTCAGATCGCCCAGCACATCACCGAACGATTCCTCTGGCGTGACGATCTCGAGCTTCATGATCGGCTCGAGCAGCATCGGGTCGGCGCGGTCCATCGCTTCGCGGATCGCGAGGATGCCCGCGTTGCGAAACGCGATCTCGGACGAGTCGACCGGGTGGTACTTGCCGTCGAGCAGCGAGACCTGCACGTCGATGACCGGGTAGCCGCCGAGCATGCCGGTGTCGAGCGCTTGATGCACGCCCGTCTTGACCGCCGGTATGTATTCCTTCGGGATCGAGCCGCCCTTGGTCGCGTCGACGAACTCGAAGCCGGCTCCACGTTGTCGCGGTGCCACCTCGATCTCGACGACGCCGAACTGGCCGTGGCCGCCGGTCTGCTTGATGAAGCGTCCCTCTGCGCGCGCGCTGCGGCCGATCGCTTCCTTGTAGGCGACCTGCGGTTGGCCGATATTGGCCTCGACGCGAAACTCGCGCAACAGCCGGTCGGCGATGACTTCCAGGTGTAGCTCGCCCATGCCGGAGATGATCGTCTGGCCGGTCTCTTCGTCGTAGCGCGTGCGGAAGGTGGGGTCCTCTTCCGCCAGGCGGCGCAGGCTCTCGCCCAGACGCTCCTGGTCTTCCTTGCTCTTCGGCTCGATCGCCCGCGAGACGACTGGCTCTGGGAAGCGGATCGATTCGAGGACGATCGGTTGGTTGGGATCGCAGAGCGTGTCGCCGGTAAACGTGTTCTTGAAGCCGATCGCCGCGGCAATGTCGCCCGCGAACACTTCGCTGATCTCCTCGCGCGCGTTCGCGTGCATGCGCAGCAGGCGCCCGAAGCGCTCCTTCTTGCGCTGGCCGCTGCTCATGATCTGGTCGCCTTCCTTGGCGTGGCCGGAGTAGACGCGGAAATATGCCAAGCGACCCACGTATGGGTCGCTCACGATCTTGAAGGCAAGCGCGCAGAACGGTGCCGAGTCTTCCGCGGGCCGCTCCGCAAGCTCGCCGGTCTCCGGGTGGTGGCCGACGATCGACGATACGTCCGCGGGTGATGGTAGGTAGTCGACGACGGCGTCGAGCAACGGCTGGATTCCCTTGTTCCGCAGCGAAGCGCCGCAGAGCACGGCCGTGCCCTTGCTCGCCAGCGTGATCCGGCGCAGCGCCTTCTTCAGCTCTGCCGTCGTAACCACGTGTCCCTCGACGTAGCTGATCATGAGCTGGTCGTCGAGCTCCGCCGCCCGCTCGATGAGCTTCTCGCGGTGCGATGCCGCTTCGGCCACGAGGTCCGCCGGGATGTCTTTCACTTCTGCTTCGGCGCCCTGCTCGCCGGAGAAGACCCACGCCTTCTGCTCGATCAGGTCGATGACCCCCCGGTGGTCAGCTTCCACTCCGAGTGGGATCTGGATGGGTAGGGGGTGTGCTTCGAGGCGCTCCTCGATCATGTCGATCGTCCGCCAGTAGTCGGCGCCGACGCGGTCCATCTTGTTCACGAAGCAGATGCGCGGCACGCGATATCGATCGGCCTGCCGCCACACGGTCTCGGACTGCGGCTCCACGCCGTGTACGGCGTCGAACACGACGATGCCGCCATCGAGCACGCGCAGGCTGCGCTCTACCTCGACGGTGAAGTCGACGTGGCCCGGCGTATCGATGATGTTGATGCGGTGGTCGCTCCAGTCGGTGGTCGTCGCGGCGGCGGTGATCGTGATGCCCCGCTCGCGCTCCTGCGCCATCCAGTCCATCACGGCAGTGCCTTCGTGCACCTCACCGATCTTGTACGTGCGCCCGGTGTAAAAGAGGATACGCTCGGTCACCGTCGTCTTACCCGCATCGATGTGGGCGATGATGCCGATGTTTCGTATCTGCTCGATTGGTATCTCTCGTGTCATCTCTTACTCAATAGTTCGGGGCCGTTTACTGAGCGGCCCCGGTGTTGTCCTACCAGCGATAATGAGCAAAGGCGCGGTTCGCCTCCGCCATCCGGTGCATGTCCAGCTTCTGCTTTACGGTGTTGCCCTGGTTCTGCGAGGCGTCCAGCAGCTCCGATGCCAGGCGATCCGCCATCGTGCGGCCCTTTCGTGCGCGCGACGCGTTGACGAGCCAGCGTAGCGCCAGTGCGAGCCGCCGGTCGGGGCGAATGTCGATCGGCACCTGGTACGTCGCGCCGCCGACGCGTCGCGGTTTCACCTCGACGACGGGCGTGGCATTGCGCACCGCTTCCTCGAACACCTCGACGGGGCTGCGGTTGACCTGCTGCTCGATCTGATCGAACGCCTTGTAGACGATGCGCTCCGCGATGCTCTTCTTGCCCGAGCGCATCACCTTATTAATGAACATCGCAACGATCTGGTTGCCGTACTTGGCATCCAGCGGAATCTTTCGCTTCGTAATTCGTGCCCGTCTTGGCATCTCTTGCTCCGTGGGACAGGCGCCAGCCTGTCGCCTCTCTCTAGTCTTTCCGGACGGCAGGTCTCGCCCGCCGTGCTCTCCAACGAAAAGTCGCCCCGATAGAACCGGGGCGCCTGTGACTGGACGAGGCGCGATTCGAACCTAGTTACGCGCCTCCGCCGGGAACGCCTCCCTTGCGGGTGCCGTACTTGCTTCGACCGCGCTGTCTGCCGGACACGCCGGCTGCGTCCAGTGCGCCGCGAATAATGTGGTAGCGCACGCCCGGCAGGTCCTTCACGCGGCCGCCGCGGATCAGCACGACCGAGTGCTCCTGCAGGCTGTGCCCTTCGCCCGGGATGTACGCCGTCACTTCGATACCGTTGGTGAGCCGCACGCGGGCGATCTTGCGCAGCGCGGAGTTGGGCTTCTTCGGCGTCATGGTGCGCACCTGCGTGCAGACACCGCGCTTCTGCGGCGAACCTTTGCCGCGCACCATTCTGTTCTTCAGCGCGTTGTAGCGAAAGCGAAGCGCGGGCGCCTTCGTCTTCTTCGTGCCCTGCTTGCGTCCCTTACGAACGAGCTGACTGATCGTCGGCAAGAAGCCTCTCCTTGGCGCCCTTGTTGAAGACACAGTGAAGGCCAAAAGCCTGTTCCGAAGCCTGACCCGGCGTGGGAACGAATCCCCACTTGCGCCGGCGGTCATCACGGTCGGGGCCTTTGGCCGCGACTGAAGCTCTTCGATAGGCGCCGA
>JBGQHA010000021.1:0-14208 GCA_041497735.1 Dehalococcoidia bacterium
AGGACCATGCGATCAGGTTACCTCGCCGAGCTGGACGACGTACTCGGTCTCGCCGTCGTGCACCGTGCGCGTGATGAGAAGCGGGAGCGGGCGCGTGCGGACCGGCGACGTCGCTTCGAGGTGCGCGGCGAGCTGGTCAGCCGGGAGCGTGAGCGCCCGCTCGATCGTCGCCCGGTAGATCGCCACGAGACGCTGGACGAGGCTCTTGGCTGTCCAGTCCCAGTAGGGCGGCCTGTCGGGCTTCGACTCCGGGGGTACCCAGGTCCGCAATGCGAGCTTCACGACGCTGTAGGGCGGCTCCTGGAGGTCGCGCAGGACCGTGCCGGCCTCGAAGCGCACGACGTCGAGCCGGATGGTGCGGCCGGCCTTCGGCGTCCAGAACTCGTACGGGGCGGCGAGGACGTTGCTGCTGGCTTCGAAGGGTGGCGCCATCACCGCGGCCCGGCCTTGGTATGCAAGCGTGCCTTGAATATGGACGGGAATCGGCTCCATAGTAAAGGCTGCGGACCTACGCCGGCGAAAAAATCGCGTGGGTACGGGCTCTTCGAGCCCTCCCACGCTTTCGCCACTGGAGAGGTGGTCGCCAGGCCGAAGCTGCGTGTGAAGGTTCGATCTATCACAATCCTTAACCCCCTGGGGGATCGTCTGACGCTTCCAGCAAGCCGACCGCTGACACAGCCCACAGATTCAAACGTACCCCGGCTCTCCGGCGAGCGATGCGGTCGGCCTAACGAGTCCGGTTGACGGGGTTGGGGGCTGTGCTCACAGGCCACAACGCCCGCGCTGGTCCGTCCGGCACCACTGCCGGCAGCCGGAGCTGTGACGCTCCGTAAGCGGGCCCATCCTGTGAGGCTGACTCTCTCGGTGGTAATATCGAGCGGGACGGCGTCAACGGGCTCCTGGGAGGTCTCCGGTCAGAAGGTCCCCCCGCGCCCTGGCTACGCAGCATGCCGCCGTCCCACTCTTCCACCTACATCAACTCGCTACTGCGAGCTCGTTGCACATTGAGTAGACACAGCGCGTCGGCCGACGCGCTGTGTAGGCTTAGCGCCGCCGGCGGCGCTGTGTAGGCGCACGCGGCCGCGGCACGGGGTCGAAGGACACATCCTTGGTGAACTGGCCGCAGTCGATGCACACCTCTCCGACGACGATCCAGCGCGCCGGGTTGCCCAGCCGCACGTAGGCGTTCACGACGTGGCCGCGGCGAAAGCCGCCGGAGGGGCCGTCGGTGCATCCCCAGTGCTGGCGTGTTCGTCCTGCCATGTTGGACTCCGATCGATGTGTCTACGCTGCTCATAGGAGCTGCAGCTGCTCGGCCAGCTGCGCCGCGGTGACGGCCGGTGAGAGGTCGATCGCCACACAGCGGCCCTTGATGCGGACGATCGCGCGCGGCCGCGACGTGCGGCCGCAGCCGCTGCAGTCGGTGAAGCCGTCGGGCGCGAGCTGCGCCTGGCGGGCGTGGCAGTGTGCACATCGGAAGCGACGGCGAAGATCTGGGGGGGACGGGTGCGCAGCCGCGCGCCCCGGCGTCATTGAAAGAGGCGCTGCCTGACGTAGCGGGCGATCATCTGGACCGTCGTGTTGGAGCCCGTCACGAGCCGCGCGCGCGTGAGCGTCGCCTGCACGTTGCTGAGCGTGATGTTCAGCCGCGCGGCGGCTTCTTTCTGCGACGCGCCGCCGCAGAGGAGGTCGATGACCTCGCACTCTCTGGCGGTCAGCGTCCTAGTGCCCGCGGCCATTGTTCACCACCAGCGACGGCCCGGGACGGACGACGGTGGACGGAATGAACACGAGCGGCACGTCGACCAGGCGCAGCTCGTCGTGGTGCGTGATGCGCGGTTTCGGGAACGGTCCGCTGGCGAGCTCCGACGTGTCGACGAGGGCGTCGGTGAGGACCGTCTGCAGCCAGTGCTTCCGGTAGGACCGGCACAGGCCGGAGATCCGTAGCGCGCCGGCGTAGCCGTAGAACCGCCAGCGCATGCGGAGGGCGATGACGTCGGGGACGTCCGGGCTCTCACCGATCGCCGCGTCCCACTGTGCACCGTCGTAGCGCGCGAGCGGGTGCATGGCGTCAACGAGCACCGGGGTGCCTCTTCAACTTCTCGTCCTCGAGCATCTTGTCTTTGCGGTCGCGCAGCGCGCGGATGTCGTTCGTCAGCGTACGCTTCACGTCGACGCGGTAGCCGATCGCGAGCGAGAGGACCTGGTAGTCGAGGTCGTGGCCTTCGCGGGCGGCGACGATGAGCGGGTCTCCGTCGCCTAGCGTGTAGGTGAACGGTTCGCTCTGCATGGCCGTCAGCTCGTCGCGGGCGCGGGCTCTGGGGAAGCCGAGGGCGGCGGCGCGGCGGGAGGAGTTGCAGAACCGCCGCCCTCGTTGTCCGTCGACACCGGCGGCGCGTCGGTCGGTTCCGCGAGCGGGGTAGGCTCGTCAGACGACACGTCGCCGGCGGGCGGGGCATCAGGAGCGCGCACGGTGAGGGATGTGGCGGTCAGCTCGATGACGAGCTGCGCGCCGCAGTGCACGCACTTGTCGGTGAAGACGAGGGGCTCGTCGTCGCCGGGAGCCGGCGCGATCGGCAACGTCGCCGACTGCGCCAACGCCGGCCAGGAAAAGGGGGTCGAGTTGATGATGTGCGTCGGGGGCTTCTCACACAGGGGGCAGTTCGGCGTGTCGGGCTTGCGCAGCCACTGGTAGAAACCGCACGGGACACAGATGGCGAGCTGGGGGTTAGGAGCGGCCAGGTCCTGCATGGGGGGTGACTCCTTCTACGCTGACGAACGTCTCGACGCACGCGCTACAGATGCCGGCCCGCAGTTCGTCGTCGACCTTGACCCAAGAGCAGCCGCCGTCGCACGCGGCGTCGTCTGTGCAGCCACAGCCGACACAAACAATCGCCGCGCTCCTGCGGTCGACCGCGTTGAGGATCCGGGTGATCAGGTCGGAGTAGCTCTCGTGCATGCGCCCCATCTGATCGAGCCGCTCCTTGGTCTCGCGGACGATGTGGACTGGGGTCGTCCTGTTGTGCCTGTCGGTTCCGTTCGCGGTTGTCATAAGAGTTATAGGGAGATCACCTAGGGAAATTAGGGGATTGGATTAAGGGTGTGGGGAACAACTGCACAGTCGCTATAGCGGGTTGCGCGGTCGATCGTCACGCCGCGATCATAAGGCGTACGATCGTCCATGTCAAGCCCCCCGGGCAAGAAATTATCGGGGAGTTTTTGCCGGTGGGGTAGGGGGCTCGGGCGGCGGCTCGTTCGGGAGCGGCTCAGCGGAGGCGGCGGAGCGGGCGTTCGCGGTGACGCGCAGCCAGCCATCGAGGACGCGGTTGAGGGCCTTACGCTGTTCCTGGACGCTCAAGCGTCACGACCTTCCGCCCGCGCCGGCGAACCCACCCGACGATGGGCAGCACGAACCAAAATAGAATCGGGCCGACGAACATGACCGTGAAGCCGATCACGACCAGCGTGCCGGCGACGGGATCCGCGAAGATGCTGTGGTTGCCCTTCTCGAGGCTCGCGGCGGCGGCGACGACGCTGCCCAGCACCCAGATGATCAGCCCCAGGATCGCGCACCCCAGCCCGGCAATGAACTTCAACATGGCGGTGGGCGTCGATAGTAGCTCTCATCGACCAGCCTGTCAAGCCACCGCCAGGAGCACGTCGGCGTCGCCCGCGGTGTAGCCCTTCGCCAGCAGCCGGGTGAGCGTCTGCGCGTCGGTGAAGACGCCCTTCTTCCGGGCCTTCATGATCTCCGCGAGCGTCAGGTCCGCGGTGCCCAGTGTGAGCAGGATGTCGACGTCCCGGCCGCTGTAGCCGAGCGTGGCGAGCTCGACCAGGACCTGGTCGCCGGTGAGCTTGCCCATGTGGTAGGCGGCGACGACCTGCGCGAGCGACAGGCGCGCGGTCTTCTTCGACTTCTCGAGCTGCCATTTGCGCACCGTCAGCTCGACGTGCGCGATGTCGAGCTGCAGCGCCTGCAACTGCGCGCCGGCCGCGGCGTCGGTGAGCGCGTTGCTGAGGTACTCCTGGTGCACCACCTCGACCTCGAGCGCGACGATGTCGGCCTGTGTGCGGTGGTCGACGAGCGAGAGCGCGATGTCCGCGCCGGCGGGCATGAAGCCCATGTTCTCGAGCGCGCGCTGGGCGTCGGCGCGCGACATGACACCGTCGCCGTACGCCGTGGTGATCATCGCGACGGTGACGTTCTTGAGGTCCGGGTCGAGCTCAGCGCCGGGGTTGAACGCGAGGTAGAGATCGTCGACGGAGAGCCGGAAGGCCGCGTCGTCGGCGACGTAGCCGGCGGTGACCATGTGCGCGACGGCCGTCGTGTGATCGATGAGACGGCGGCGGTACGCCTGGCGGATGACGTCGCCCATCTCTTTGCGGATCGTGTCGAGCTCCGTCTGGTCTTCCGGCGCGTAGTAGCGCTTCGTGAACTCCGTCAGCGCGCGCGCGTGGGCGTCGTCGTAGCCGATTTGCATGTAGCCATGGTGCACGTCGTCCTCGGTGAGCACGCCGATCTTGTACATCCGGCGCAGGTCGATGCGGGAGTAGGGGAGGTGCGCGACGTTCATGTAGGCGTCGCGCCAGACGGGCGGGTAGCCGGTCGCGTCGATGTGCGCGCGGAGCATCCGTTCGTCGATCGCGCCGCGCCACCACATCTCGGTCGCGCCGGCGACGTTCGGGAGCGACCAGTGCGCCCACCAGTAACGATCGGTCCACTCGTCCGCGAAGCCGAGGTGCGTCATCGCGTCGCGCATGCCGTTGGGCGCGTTGCTGATAAAGCCGACGGCGGCCGCGGCGTCCGGGTCGAACGCGTGGCGGCCGGCGAGCGTGACGACGTCGCCGGCGCCGGGCAGAGGGCGCGCCGTCTCGTACATCATGTCGATCACGCTGCCGTCGAAGCCGTAGCGGGACAACACGTCCGACATGTGGCCGCCGTCGATCAGGCCGCGGTGGCGCGCCTCAACGACCATCCCTGCGGACGGGAGTGTGTACGGGTGCAGCTGGTGGGCGAGCTGCAGCGCCGGCGCGCTGACGATCCGTCCCGACTCAGTGAAGATGTCGACCACCGCGGGGAACGCACCAAAGAAGACCATCGCTGCGCCCAGGATCCCCAGGCCGTGCGAGTCGAGGAACGACAGCACGTTATCGACGAAGTCCGCGCCCTCGCCCGCCTGCCCTGCGATCAACGAGTGGTAGAAGCCGCGCGCGTCGCCGAGCGTGCTGGGGATGTTGCCGAAGAGCGACGTGACGAGCCACTGGAAGCCGGAGAGCAGGCCGCCGGCGATGGCGTCGGCCGCGCCAGCGATCGCGGGCTCCGTCTTGCCCCAGAGCCACTGTGCCGCGCCTGAGACCCACGTGTTGACGTCGCCGAGCCCGGTCTGGACCTTGCCCCAGACCCAGCTGCCGACTGCGGACGCCCAGCTGTTCACATCGCCGAGGCCGCGCTGCACGTTGGTCCAGACCCAGCTGCCGACGGCCGAGCTCCACACGTTGACGTCGCCGAAGCCGCCGCGCACGTGGTCCCAGACCCAGGTCGCGGACGACGACACCCAGCTCGTCACGTCGCCGAAGCCGCGCTGCACGTTGCCCCAGACCCAGCTGCCGACGCTCGAGCTCCACACGTTCACGTCACCGAGGCCGCCGCGCACGTGGTCCCAGACCCACTGCCCGGCGCTCGAGATCCAGCCGACGACGTCACCGCCGACGCGGGCCGTGACGCCGGACAGCCAGACGATGGCGTCGCCGATGCCGTTGAAGACGAAGCGGCCGACGCCGCCGATGAAGCCCCACACCCAGTGCCCGAAAGCGGAGAAGATGTCCTTGACCGCAGTGAGCGCATCGGAGCGAGCGTTCCAGATGTTCAGGACGTCGATGCCCCACTCGATCGACGGGTCGAAGATGCCGATCTGGCCGCCGGCGAAGGTGAGGAGTCCGCCGGCGGGAGGTCCCTCGCCGGCGGACGCTGGGAGCGGGAACGCGAAGGGCCCGCGAACAGCCGTTAGGAAGTCGAGCGGCGTGGTGGTGAAGTCGTCCGGCGTGAGCTCACGCATCACACCTCGTACTTGTGCAGGACCGTGCGGTACGCCATGTCGATGACCTTAGAGACGACGTCGCGTTCCGACGCTTCCGCGGCCGCGTCCTTCGGGTACAGGCCGTAGCGCGGGTTCTGGGCGCGCTCTTCGAGCGTCGCCGGCCTGTAGAACTCCATCGGCAGGTACACGCGCGTCGGTGCAGTGTGCTCCGTCGAGAACGCGATCTCCGCCGCCGGCGCGAGCGACGGCAGGTCCGGCGCGAACGCGACCTCAGTCCGGCTGATGACCGTTACGTGCGCCATCGTCAGAGATCTCCACGGCGGGCAGGTTGGCGAGCAGGTCCGCGACCTGGCGCGACTTCTCGCAGCACGTGCAGTCGCAGCCGTCCTTCATGGCGTAATACTGCGCCTGGTACTGCAGCTGGCTCACGCGCTGCTGGGCGCTGATCGCGGACTGCGGTAGCGCGAGCGAGCCGTGCAGCGTGCGCGTCGGTGTAGCAGCTCTACGCTGCTCTCCTTTCGTCATGGTGGGCCTCCTGTCGGCGGTGTCTTCGTTATCCACGGTAGACCGTTTTTGCCGCCGTTCATGCTCGCGCGGAACAGCCAGCCGAACGCCGTCGACGCGAGCACCCAGAGTTCGCCGGGTATCGCGCGTCCCAGCACGATCGTGAGGACGATGCCGACGACGAGCACGATGGCGACGATGCCGGCGGTGATGTCGCCGATCAGCGTCGTGCTCACGCCGCGCTCCGATCGTTACGGCGGCGGGACTTCGCTGTCGGGCGGCGCGACGGCTGCCGCCGGCGGAGCGATGGCGGCGAACGGCGGATCGATGCCGGCGTGCGGCGGTCCGCCGAAGAGCGGCCCTTCGGCGAACGCGACCATGAGCGCGGCGTCCTCGAGGTGGCCTCTGTACGAGCCGTTGTTGTACGTCGACCAGAGCGTGGGGCCGCTGCGCGCGAAGAGGTAGGCGGCCGTGCGCGTGCAGTTGTCGACGGTGAAGAGCCAGAGCTTCTGGTCGCAGTTGTCGGTGATGCCGCCGCTGAGCTGCGCGACGGTGTCGTGGTTCCAGCGGAGGTTGATCTGGAGCCAGCCGAATGAGGTGTAATCGCCGCACGCGAAGACGTGGTACGCCGGGTCGATGTTCCGGTAGTTGTACCAGGGGTCGCCTTCCGCGGTGACGTCCCAGCCGGACTCCGCGCCGCCGATCGCGACGAAGAGGACGGCGTCTTCGGGGGTGAAGAACTTGACGGCGCTGTAGGCGCAGCTGAAGAGGGACACATGCTAGCCGCCGTCCGGAAACGCGATGCGCGCCTGCAGGCGCACACTGCCGAAGAGCGCGTGCTGCCAGTTCCACCAGGTGTCGCCCGGGCACTCCGTGGGCGACCAGGCCCGCGCCCACTCGCGGTGTCCCTTGACGTCGACCAGCCGGTTGAAGAAGTGCCAGAACGACACGATCGCGAGGCCGGCGGCGCAGAGCTGCGCGCGCTCGGGCGCCTTGTCGGTGAACAGGCCCATGAGCGCGACGCCGACGAGCTCGTTGTTGCGGTCGGCGACCTGCGCGCCGAAGAAGCTGACGTCGGTGGTGTAGAAGGTGCGGCCGTTGGGCGAGGCGACCATGTGGTACGGGAAGCCGCCCCAGCCGCGGTCGTTGCTGACGCGGTAGATCAGGTCGAGGCGGCGCAGGTCCTCGTCGAGCGTGGTGCCGTCGAAGTCCTCGTCGCCGGGCGCCATGATCGCGGCGTCGTGGTGCACGGCGATGCCGAGCAGCTGCGAGCTGTCGCGGGAGCGGCCGATAGGTCCATCGGGAGACGGGGGGTACAGGTGACGGACGTCTACGATTTCGCTTCGGCCGATGGGCATCCGTTTGGGTGCGTCGGCCATAGTTCGATCACCAGTAGTTACGCATATTAAAGCGCCTGCCGCCCGGTGTGTCAACCCGCAGGAGCCAGCCCTTTGACGAAGCGTCTCGGCTATTCCACGTGGCCTGCTGGGCGACGCCGGGGTTCTCGTTGTCGGCCTTCAGGATGAGGGAGAGGATGTTCGAGCGGAGCGCGATGGCGTCGTCGACGTAGGCCTTCAGGCCAGTGATGACGAGCAGCCCGCTCTGGGCCGGCACGTTGAAGTTGACCTCTCCCGGCGTCACGGTGTCGTAGTCGCCGCCGGCGGTCGTCCAGGCCGTCGCACCGTCGTACTTGTTCCAGGTGACGCCCAGCTCCGTCCACGCCGCAGGGCGCGTGCAGCGCTCGATATGCGCGAGCCAGCCGCCGGTACCGCTCAGCACCAGCTGGATCTCGAGCTGCGCGGCGTTGATGGTGAGGGCGGCGAGCGCCGAGACGTCGAAATTGGCGATGGGGCGGTCGAGGATCGTCTTGCCGGCGCCGAAGTAGTTAACACCGAGCGACTCGGACACGTTCGCGCCGAAATTGAGATCGGGCTGCGTGAAGCGCATGAACGAGTCGATCGTGGGATAGATGACGTACTGGGCCATCGCTCAGAGCGCCGCTTTCACTTGCGCGATGGCGTCGGCCAGGTCGACGTCGACGGTCCAGGACGCCGGCGCGCCCGTGCGCGTGTCGATGCCCTCCACGACAGGCGCGATCTTGAACGTTGACGTGAGCAGGCGCAGGAGTGTGGCGTCGAGGATGCGGAAGCGGCCGCGGGGGAAGCCGGCGTCGATCATCTGCTGCGCGCACGCCGCCGCGAGCGCGAACATGCGCGTCGCGGGCGCGCCGCGCGGCACGACCACCGCGCCCATCTGCGGCAGCGCGCCGGCGCTGGGGAGCTGCCAGACGGCGACGCCGGCGGCGGGGCCGTCGGTGTGCACGAGGATACGGTTCTCAGGCGTGTCGAGCGCCTCTCTGCCGCCCAGCACGAGGACGGCAGCGTCCTTCTCGGCCGGATCGATGGGGCGCACGTCCGGGACGGGTAGGGGCGTCGGTGTCGGCTCAGCCGGCGATGTAGTAGCCAAGGTCGATCGTGTGGTTGCCGGCGATGTTCGTCGTGATGCGCACCGGCTTGTTGTCGGCGAACTTGATGGGCGGACGACGGCCTGGGTGCGAGATGCCGGAGTTCACGTCGAAGTAGTGCGGGCCGAACTGGTGCACGCCGCCGCTCGTGTTCTCGTGCAGGTAAAAGTTACCGGCGATGGCCGTCGAGAAGGCGATGCTCGCGACGTAGATGTGCAAGCCCGCGCCGGGCGCGGCGACGACGACGGTGTCGGTCTGCGCCGCGCCGTAGTTGGCGTTCGCGCTGAGAGGTGAGCCGCCGACGTCGTCAAGCGCGACAAGCAGGCGGCCGCCGGCGTCGACCTGCGCAACGCGGTACGTGAGGTTGTCGATGACGAGCGTAACTACGCCGGGACCGACTGCGCCGAAGGGGAGCGCGATGACGATCGGGTTATCCGCCATTGGCCGGCTCCGCTTGGGTGAGGATGATGTCGTCGATGACCTGGACCTGGAACGCGGACGCACCTTCGTCCGTGCCGACGATGCGCACGTCGATCGAAGTGAGCGCCGTCGCGCCGATATCGCGGCCGCTGTACGCGCTCACGTCGACGTCGTGAGCGCCGAAGAGCGTGCGCTCGTAGCGCAGCGTGGCCAGGTCGACCACCATCTTCTGGCTGCGCCAGGCGCCGAGGAACCCGGTGACGCTGCCCACATTCAGGACGGTGACGAAGGTATTGTCCGCCTTTAGGACTTGAACGTCGCCCGTGTTCAGCCGGTAGCGCTGCAGGAAGCGTGTGATGCGTGTGCCGTTGTAGTAGTCGATGCCGAGGTCGAAGGTGTTCCCTGTCGCGACCAGGTGGTTCATTGTGGCCTCGAGGCCGATCTTGCCGAGGAGCGGGACCTGAAACGTCTGGGCGAGCACGTTGACGTCGTTGGCGGCAGGTCCGAGTTGGCTCAGCATGGAGAAGATCCCGGTGCGCGCGACTCTAAGCGATGCGGTGAGGTATCCGCCGCCGGTGCTGGATTTGGCCCAAGAAGCGCCGGCGTCCTCAAACGACGTCGCGTAGACCATGTCGCCGCGTCGGTCGAAGCGTTGCAGTGCGCCGAGACGGACGGCGAGCTCGCCCAGGTCCGTGACGGGGAAGGCTACACTCTGGACGTTCAGGCGGCGGTAGTCGGGTGTTTCGCCGGCCACGTCACGCCTTCCCGACCAGCACGTCGGCGATGCGGCGCAGGAGACCGGGCGTCGCCTGCACGGCCTGCGCCTGGTCCAGGTCCATCACCTCGAACTGCCACGTGATCGTGTGCGGGAAGCGCGCGTTCGGCGAATAGCCGAAGAGCTGCAACGTCGTGGGCTCGTCGGCGAGCTCGTACTGTTCGTCCCACTCGATCGGGAAGCCGTCGCCGGTGAACGCGCCGTCAGGGTTCGACGGGTAGAGCTGGTGAGCGCCGCGGCGCACGTACGACGACGCGAGGCCGGCGACGCCTTCCGGGATGATGACGCGCACGTGCGTGATCACGCCGGCCTGCAACTTCGCGTCGAGCTTGGCGGGCGCGCTCGCCAGTGTGCCGAGCGGGATGGTGAGGTCGAACGAGTAGAGCACTACTCGACGGGCACGTCAGACGCGGGCGGTAGCTGTTCCTCGCGGACGGGTTCGTAGAAGAACAACGCTTGGTCCGCCGCCGCGCCGAACGACACGAAGAGTCCGTGCTCGAACATCATTGGGAGCGGGAACGGAAGCGGCACAGATTCCGCCGCGGCGGTGAAGAAGACGGCCCGAAGACGATCGCTCGCGCTGGTGCCGTCGTAGAGGTTGACGCTTGCGGCGGCAATCACACCGGTAAGGATGACGCCATACAAGAGAACCGGCCCGCGCGACACTTCGCCGCCCGCGCCGGTGATGCGTTGAACGGCCACGGTTGAGAGCTCCTGCTACGCGCCGACGAGCTCGCGCGTCGAGATGCGCGTGATGCCGCCGTCCGCGCCCTGCGTGAGCACGAGCTGCAGGCGTGCCAGCTCGCGCGGGTCGAGCGCGTCGGAGACGTCGCCCTTATCGCCGAACGGGATGTGGATCGCGCTGCCGATGCCGAGCCCCTTCGCGGTGAAGTTGAGCCGGCGGTCGGCGGCGGACGCCGTGAAGTGCGTCGTCGCGGCGGCGTCGGCGAGGTCGGACGCCGAGACGGTGATGCGGTCGCCGGCGGCGGACGCGATGTTCACCGTGACGATGCCGTTCGCGTCCGACTGCGTGAAGTAGGGCGAGATGAACGCGCTGAGGATGCGCCCGGTGTGCAGGTCGACGGTGTCGGCGTCGCCGGCGAAGATGACGCCCTTGTGCGTGCCGTCGATGTTCTCGGCGGTCTCGTTCATCGCCTGGATGTCGTCCCAGCGCCCGTCGAACGGCACCCAGGCGCCGTCGTTGGCGCGGATGAGTGCGCGTGTGATGTCGACGCCGTCCGCGATCGCGGCCTCGCGGCAGTAGACCAGCATGTCGAGGTACGAGTAGCGGCGCGCCAGCTCGGTGATGTCGTCGCCCGACGCGGCCGTGGTGAACGCCTTGACCTGCGTGGTGCGGATGTAGCCGCGCACGCCGGGTTGGTTGTTGGGGTTGTCGGCGATCCACATGACGGCGTGGATCTGGAACGTGCCGGTGACGAAGCCCGTCGCGGCGATCGTCGGGCTGTACTGCACGCGCAGCTCGACGTCGCGGAACTGCGAGAGGTCGAGGCCCCACTCGTCGTCGCCGAAGGCGCGGCCGAACAGCACGGGCAGCGTGAGGCGCTGCACGACGCCGGGACCTTCGTCCCAGACGTGCGCCGGCTCCTTGCCGATGATGGCGTGCGCCCAGCGGTAGAGCTCCGTGCCCTCGAGCGAGAAGAGCGTGTTGGAGCCGTCCGCGACGACCTCGACGCGGTCGACGCTGTCGAAGAGGCGCTCAAGGCCGCTGGTTGCGCCGTTGGTGCACGCGAGGCGCAGCTCGATGCCGGAGAGCACGCCGGTGCGCGGGAGCGGCACGCGGCGCGTCGCAGCGTCGGACGACTGCGTCTCTTGGTCGAGCAGGAAGCGCCTGTACCACTTCATCGCGATGTCTCCTTACGGCGTTCGGTTACGCGCGTGCGGTCTAGACTTTGCCCTTCAGCTCGCGCAGCATGCGCACGTTGGCGATCATGCGCTGGTCGCGCGCGCCCTCGCTGTCCTGCGGCATCTGCTGGATGGCCTGGGAGATCGCGCCGAGCTTGGGCATCAGGCGCGCGTGCATCGCGCCGATCTTGCCCTGCCGCTTCTGGATGCCGGAGGCGTACGCAGCGCCGCCGTCCTCCGTCGCGATGCGCACCGCGTCGGCGACGTCGTAGTTACGGATGCCGGCCTCGTAGCGGTTTTCGTTGAGCGCCTTCTGCATGTTGTTCTTGTACTTGCCGGCGGCGTTGAGCGCCGCGGTCTTCGGGTCGCGTCGCGGGTTCTGGATGCCGCGGACGTAGTCCGCCGTCGCTGCCTGCGTGCGGCGCATGTACTTGTCGGTGACGATCGCTGCGTCGGTGCCGGGGTTCATCAGACGCACGCCCTCGTAGATCTCGCGGCCGTGCACGGCGTTGTAGACCGACGGGTCGTCGACGAGGAGCTGGCCCCACGCGATGGCGCCCTTCACCAGGCCCATGTCGCGGAACATGCCGTCTCGAATTGCGTACGCTTGAGTGTGGTCCATCGGGGTCGGCTCCTTTCACGAGCCCGCCCCCCACAACGAAGAACCCGTACCCCCCGGCCGTCAGCTCTTCGTGTGGGGGGTACGGGCTGGCGTGTCGGTATGATCGTGGCACGCCGGCAGCGTGTTTGTCAACCGGGGTGAACTGCGGTACAGTTCTCGTAAGGCGATGGTGACTGAACCTACGCGAGTGAAGCGCCGCTCGATGCCGGCTGAGACCCGGCTGCTGTCGGAGTACCTGGCCGAACACTACTTCGGGCGAGAGATCCACACGCACTTCCGCGTCGGCCAGACGCCGCCGTACACGTCCGCCGACCCGAACGACGTCGGCGAGGTCGCGGCGGCTCGCAGCGCAAACCGCTGGGTCGACGCGATCGTCGCGCCGCCGCCGGAGCTCGTCGTGATCGAGGCGACGATGTGGCGGGCCGACCAGAAAGTGAGCCAGCTACAGGGGTACCTGCTGCTGCTCAAGTCGACGCCGGAGTACGCAGCGTGGGCGGGCTACCCCGTGCACCCTGTACTGCTGACGGCGCAAGACGACCCGGTCGCGCACCACCTCTGCGACCGTGCCCACATCGACTACGTTTTCTGGGAGCCGCCGTGGATCGGTGAGTTTCACGCGGTGTACTCCGAACGTATCCGCCGCGCTCCACACAGTGGCGCTATTCAACCACTCGATTATTGAACAAACGGCGACTTCACGAAGCGCGGCGCGCACTGTCCTGTCGCGCGCGGTTTCTTTCGAAGTGATCTGCGCGTCCCCTGCCAGGGATCCACGTGAAATGCGGCGCTAGCAACTCAGTTCACGCGAGCGCGGGACCTACGGAGAGGGATTCACTGTCCGGTAGGGGAGGGGGCTTCGACGGTGACGGTGTAGCTCGAGCCGGGGCCGGCACCGTGCTGCACGATGTGCAGGAAGGCGCCGGCCGCGGCGACCTTCGGCAGTAGCGGCGTCAACAGCGCGATGATGCGCGAGCCGGTGACGTCCCAGTACGGCGTGCCGTCCGGCTTGTCTTCGAGCGGGACCCAGATCCGCAACGCGGGGATGAGCTGCTCTTCGACGCGATCGCCCGGGCGAATCGGCATGGTGTGGAGATCCCAACGAACGACGCGGAAACGCCAGTCGGCCGGCGAGCGTCCCTTCATGGGGCGGAAGGTCTGAAACGACGACGTCAGCTCCTCGAGCTGATCGCTGAGCCGTGCATTCTCCCGCACCAGCGACGACACGAGCTGCCCCACGTCGCCGAACGACGCGAGCTTCGCCTGCAACTCTTCGCCCGTCGCGAGACGCGTGAGCGCTTCGGTGGAGCCGACACGTTCGAGCAGCCCGCCGACGAGCTCGTCGATGGACGTGGCGCGGCCGAGCAGCGCGGCGATGTCCTGCAGGACCATGCGATCAGGTTACCTCGCCGAGCTGGACGACGTACTCGGTCTCGCCGTCGTGCACCGTGCGCGTGATGAGAAGCGGGAGCGGGCGCGTGCGGACCGGCGACGTCGCTTCGAGGTGCGCGGCGAGCTGGTCAGC
>JBGQHA010000022.1:0-13820 GCA_041497735.1 Dehalococcoidia bacterium
CCCATCGGCGGACCGGACGGCGTTAGCTCGATGCGGTCAGCGACGGAGGTCATCGGTTCAGCACAGGCGTCGGCTGTGCTCGCCGTGATCGGCGATACGCAACCGGATCACTCGAACCGGCTGGACGTGGTGGTGAATACCATGAACGTGAACCTCACGGGTCTGCCCGTTGGGGACGAGATCAGGGCCGGCACACTCAGAGAGGATGTCGGAGCAGTCTCTCTGGTGAGCAGCCTTGGTGCCGTGCCGGCAACAGCTGTCGCAGCAGTGCTTGGCGCTGCGATGACCACGCCCGCGCCGTCACCGCAGCCTCCGCCCGCTGGCCCGACGCCGGGCGGGATTCACGCGCGCATATCTCCGATGACCATCGGGCCGCACCTTCCGGCGGGACTCGCCCGTCCCGTCGGGCTTGAGGCATCTGTCCCACCTGGGTCGAGGCTGGCAGCAGCGTTCGGCCGGGCGGTCTTCCGGCCGCCCGGGGTCGAGCGGCCCGTCGGCGCGGGCGTCGTCCTGCGCGGCGGTAGCGTTGTCATCGCAACGGACACAGTCCACCAGGTCGCCACCGGCGCGGCGAACGTGAGCCGCATCGACGACGCCGGTTGGGCGGGTCTTCAGCAAGCAGCGGCCGTGCCCGCGGTGGTCGCCAACGCCGATTCCGTCACCGATCCGGGCAGCAGGCTCGATGCTATTCGGCGCGATCCGGCGGCGCTTTCCGCGCTAGCCCAAGTAGCGGATGGGCGCGTCGACGCCACAAGCGCTCTGGACACCGCTGTCGCCCAGGTGGCGACTGCCAGCGTTGCTGCTTCTTTACAGAGCCTGGCATCTGGCACGTTCGAGGTGCCCTTGCCCCATATCGCGCCGGGGGGCGCCAGTCCGGCGGATGCAAATGCAGCCAGGGAAATCGTCGCGGCCGCAGCGGCGGCATTCGACCGGATCGTCACGAACGCCGACACGCCCAGCCGACCGGCAGCGGCGGTCTTCGATCTCGCCGCAGCGCGTGATGGTCTACTCACGAAGATAAACCCAGAGACGACCATTGCGGCGCGCGTGCGCGCGCGCCTCGACGTTGTAGCGATCGTCCGTATCGCGCCGCGGGACGACCTCGATCCGGTCATGGCGTGCCCGAAGTTCCTGGACCCAATGTGGCAAGCGGTGCGCGACCTTGGTCGTGGCTGGCTCTTACCCGGGCTCGAGCTCGTCCCGCCGGACACAGCCACGCTTGTACGCACCAACCCGCCCTTCGTCGCTGCGCATATGGTTGGAGTCAACCATGAGTTCATGCGCGAGCTCCTCTGGCGCGAGTACCCGACCGACCAGAGGGGAACAGCGTTCACACGTTTCTGGGGCAGAACTGGCGATCCTGCCGACGACATCGGGCCCGTACACCAGTTTTCGGGACAACTCACCATAAATCTTAAAGGCAATGGCGATGAAGCAGTCTTACTTCTACGGAGCGAGATCCTGCGGCGTTATCCCGGCTCGATCATCTATCTGTGCCGCGCGACGCAACACGGAGGCGATTTAGCCTTGGACGATGGAACGATCGAGCTGCCCGTATTTCGAGGAGACCTCCCACCGGACGTGACCTTCATCGGCTTCCATGTCTCGCCCGATAAGCTGCGGGCGGGCGGCGATCCGTGGTGGTTCGTGATCGCGCAGCCGCCATCCGAGCCCCGCTTCGGCCTGGACGAGCCGAGTGACAACACCCTGGCCGTCCCGCAGTCGTCCGACGACCTGGCGTGGAGCCACCTGTCAGAAGATGGCAGGCCGGTTCCCTTCGCGCCTGCTGAGATGCCGCCACGGCTGCGAGCTACGCTCATCGATGGCGTGATATGGGGCGCCTCCGCCGCGATCCAGGCTCACCTGACCTACCAGCACCCTGTGCGTGTGGCGATCCGCGCAGCGGATCTGCTTCCACCGGCGAGCGGAGGGCCTTAGTTGTGGCGCCATCTCTAAACATTGACCTGTTGCGCAGGAACGCTACGTCGGCGGTCGCTCGTAACGTGGCAGCGCAGAATCGGCTCGCGCAAGCCCGTGCGAGCCTCAACCGCATCCGCCAAAGGGGAATCGGTGACGACACCGCGGCACGGGCAGAGCTCGACGCCGCGATGTCTGCCGCCCGCGAGTCGGCCGTCGGCATGGATGACGCGCGGTCGGTGCTGAGCGATGCAATCAGGGACCATGTGAGCGGGATCGGGCTTGCCGACCAGATCGCCTCCGCGGCCGTGCCCGTCGCTCTGCTTCCCGTTGGATTGGAGACCCGATTCAAGGACAATACGCTCCTCATTCGAGTGCTGCCGGACGAGGTTCATGTCGAGGATCATGAACCGGAGCTCACCGACGGTGAGGTCGATGCCGGGCGCGCGTTCTGGTTGCAGGTCTGGCGCGGTGGAACGATTGAACCCGCCGCCACAAGCGCCGAGCGCGAAGCTTGGATCCGCATCGTTTCGTCGATCGGCAGCTCTCGCCGGGCGTCGTGGGTGGCCGATCAGACGGAACCGACGGGTGGCACACGGCCGACGGCGCCGCTGCCTGCCGATACGGACCTGCCGGACGCTCCGATCTTCCCCGACCCACCGCGCCGCGCGAGCGCGTGGTCGCGCGCGGCCGCGGCACGGACGCTGCCCGATAGGTTCATCGCGATCGCCTACCGGCGCGTCGGCGCGGGTGGGCAGGTGTCATGGACGGAGATCGCACGCGCCCAAGGCGGGCCTGTCGACGACAGCATCCAGCTCGGCTTCGACCCGGCGGCGGAGCCGCCGACCGTGACGGACGAAGGGCCGGCACTTCCTGAGGGGATGCGTTGGCTGATCGACCCGGATGTCGCCGAGAGGGCCGGGTTGCTCATCCGCCTCCAGCTTCCACCTGGTACCACGCAGGTCGACCGGCTAGTCGTTCTCGGCGTACTCACGTCGCTTGATTCGTCCGCGTCCGCCTCTCGCCTAGGGGAATTGCTCGTAGGCCACCATCACACTCGTGGCCTCGAAGTCCTGTCGATCGGCACGCCCACGAACAACAGCGCGGCCGACCGAAGCGGGTTCGCAACCTCAGACGCGCCGATCTCCTCGTTCGCGTTCGAGCGCCGCACGCCGGCTCCTCCGCCCGGAAGCGACGGTGGGCTGCTCGCTCGCGCACTCGGGATCTCCCCGGAGAGCCTACGCGGAATCGCTGGGAGCAACGAGACCGAGCAAGCCGCCGCTGGCCAGATGAACGCGCTGCTCTGGCCGTCGACGTTCGGGTACTGGTTCGATAGCCTCGTTCAGCCCGGCCCGACCGACGCTGAAATCGCAGACATTCGCCGGCACGAAGTTCAGATGGTGCGAGGGCGCGGGCCGCTGCCACCGTTGCGGATTGGCCGGCAACCATACGGGGTCCTGCCGGTGACGAGCCTTCAGGCGTGGCAGCCCGGCAGTGAGCGGCCGGGGGTTGTCCGGGCGGTGTCGTTCCTCCGTGCTGCTCTGCCCTGGTGGCTAGACGGCGTCGCGAAGGCACCGGTCGTCCGCGCCGGAGCCGACCCCGACCAGGGCATGCTCGATGTGCTCGGCCAGGCCGCTGTGTCCAGCAGTGTAGGGGTGCGTTCCATGGTGGGGGCGAACGTTTGTTACAGCACGGTAGGCTTTGTCTCCGGGGGGAATGGACCGCCTGAAGAGGCGAACAGGCAGCGCTGGATGGCCCTGCTCGGCTTCCGCGCGCTCGGGGTTCTCGGCTTTCCGTATTTGGGCCAGCTTGTGGCGGCCGTGGATCCGTTACCACTCCTGCACCTGCCGTACACGGTAGACCCTCGCAGACGGCCACCAGAGGCGGCGACTGCGTGGCAGGCGATCACCGACTACCTCCGCGGCCTGCGCGGGCGGCTCACGGCCGACCTGCAGGCGGAAGACCCGCGCACGTTCACCTCTCTGCTCACGCTGCTAGCCCGCCGTTCTGTCATGCTCGAGCGAGTGCGGGCGGGAATCGTCGATACCGTCGGTACTACCGCCGGCCGGCTCGTCGAGGCCCACCTGCGAATGGACGACCCTGTAATCCTCCAAGCCGGCATGATCTCCACTACTGCGACACTAAGGATCGGCGAGGTCCGGTCAGCGGCTGGCGCGTTTCTCGCGGGGTCTGTCCTTCAGTCGGACGGCAGTGCGCTAGGAATGATCGACCACATTGACCAGCAACTCGTGACGGGTGTGCTGGATATCGCCACGAACACGAGCTACGCCGAGACAGTGGACGCCGCAGAGGCGGTTGCCGGCCTGCCGCCAGCCCGCGCCGCACTCTTGCTTGGCGAAGCCCTAGACGTTGCCTCCCACCGAATCGATGCCTGGATCACGAGTCTCGCCACCAGCCGTCTGTCCGACCTCCGGACGGCGACTCCGACAGGGGTCACGCTTGGCGCATATGGCGCAGTCGAAGACCTTGGCCGGCAGCCGACGCCTATGGCCGCAGCACAGCCACCTGCCGGCGCGCCGACGCCACTGGTCGAGGATACGTCCGGCAGAGGCTACGTGCACGCCCCATCGCTGGCCCAGGCCGCGACCGCTGCAGTGCTGCGCGCAGGGCACCTCGCTCACGCTGCGCGCGACCCCAATGCGAGCTCGCTCGCAATCGACCTGTCGAGCAGTCGTGTTCGCACAGCGCTCGGGCTCCTCGACGGCGTCCGCCAGGGCCAGCCGCTGGGGGCGCTGCTGGGCTACCGCACCGAGCGCTTGCTCCACGACAGCGGCGCGCACATGGCTGTCGAGGTGGTGCGCCGCTTGGCGCCGCCACCAGTTGTCACCGCGACAGGCACACCAGAAGGCCTCCCGCCGCGCTCGCTGTGCGACGGACTGGCGCTCTCGCGAATGCCGCGTGACGAGGCGTTCCTCCACAACTTCCAGCCGGACGAGAAGGATGCTGTCGAGGAGGTGCTCAAAGCCCTCGACGACGCCGTTGACGCCGTCGCTGATCTGCTGCTCTCCGAGAGTGTGCATCAGATCGTTCGCGGCAACCCCGACCGAGCCGCTGCCGCGCTGGACACGCTGAACCGCGGCGAAGGAGCGATGGACGTACCCGAGATCGTGCGCACGCCTCGCACGGGCACGACCGTCATGCAACGGGCGCTTGTTCTCCTTGCCGCCGACACCCCGCCGCCTCCGGGCTGGCCCGCAGAAGGCGTACGCGCCCAGGCTGAGCCCCGCCTCGCCGCGTGGGCCGGGCATCTTCTGGGCGACCCGACGGGCTTGGCCGTCACGGTGCGCTCAGGCGACGTGGTAACGAACATCGCACTGAGTGACCTCGCCATGGGTGCGCTGGACATTGTGTATGAGCCACTCGCCGGACGGGTGTTACGGCACGCGCGCGGGCTTGGCGTTTCCGAGGGGGCGAGCGTCGATCTCAGCGAACCCCGACTCGCCGCGATGCTCGCTATCGCCGAGACACTGCACGGGCTGCTGAGCCGCGCTCGGATCGGAACGGGCCTCGACCTCGCCCGGCCGCAGGACCGGGGAGGCGTCGTAACCGGGCCTCCTCCGCCCGGCGGACCGGGGAGCACTCCAGGGCCGCTCACAACGCCGTTGCCGGAGGCGGACCCCAGCTGCCGTGCTCGACTCGACGCCGCCCGCGCGAAGCTTGCGGACGCAGCTTCTGCGCTTGCCGGTGCCGTGGCTGGTGCGCCACCGCCGGTCGAGGCGAGTATCGCCAACGCATTGGACACGCTTGCCGCCTTTGGCATGGCGCCCGGGGACGACCCGGCGCGTGCTCCGGGCTCTGCCGCACTCGCGGCCGTTCATGCCGCCGCCGACGCACGGCTCAAGGCATCGCAGGGCGCGCCCGACGATCCAGCGGTGTTGTTCGGCGAAGGGTTCCCCGTTCTCCCGCTCGTCGCGCCTCCGTTTCCGTCCGCGCTCGCGACGGCGCTGGCCGTTGATCCTGTCGCGGTCGCCCCGGCCACGGTGCTGTCGCCGCTGGGGGGTACAACCGGCGCGCTAACGTCGTGGGTAGAGACGTATGGGCGCGTGCGCCTTGGTGTCGGACGGCTGGCTGATGCGCTGCTCGCCGCGCGACTCCGAGGCACCGGCGGCCCGGTCCGGCTCCGCGCGATCCAGCAGCCCAGCGAGCCCTTTCCGGATGCGGACCAAGCTCAACGAGGACAGTGGGTGGGCCTGCCATTCCCCGCCGCGCTTGGTCCCGACCCGCTGACGAGCCTTGTTGCGCACGTGCTTGGCGAGCTCGACGCAACGCGTGGTATGGCAGTGCTTGTGGTCGACGAATTCACGGAGGTGGTGCCCATCGCAGCGACGACAACCGCGGTTTCGTTCGGGTTCGACGCGCCTGGAGCGCGCCCGCCACAAGCAGTTCTGCTCGCTGTTCCTCCGGTTCCGGGGGCTGGCTGGACGATAGATGGCCTGGCCGCAGTGGTCGGCGAGACGTTGGACTTGGCCAAGGTCCGAATGGTCGATCTCTCCGCGGTCGCTTGGGCGGGGCGTTTCGTCCCGGCGATCTACCTAACCGACGGGGACGTCGCGAGTGGGCTCGATCTGCCGATGAAGGATATCGTTAGGATCGCAGGTGCGCATGCGCTGGAGTTCAATAACCAATGATCACGACTACGACGTGGCATCGACTCGAGCCCCGCGCGCGCGGAACCGATCCGGCGGCCGGTCTGCGTGCCGCCGTCCACGATCCGCTCTGGCTACTCGGTCGTCAGTGGCAAGTGGGGGAACTCCTCGGCGAAGATGCCGCCTCTCCAGTGGCAGTGCGCGTGGAGACCGTTGAGCACGCGCTGAGCCGATGGCGGCCAGCATCCGGAGAGCCGGCACCATACGACCCACGGGCGGTGCCGCTGGAGGTACTCGTCGAGCGTGAGCCTGTCACGAGGCCAACGCTGCGCCAACGACTGGACGCATGGACGCGGCTGGTCGAGCTGCTGAATGCGTCCGGGCTGGGCGACCGGGCGGCAGGGTTGGCTGCCGCGCATCCGTTGCCTTCACCCCGGGTAGAGACTGACCCAACAGAGGGCCGCCTGCGGCTACTGGCTGGGGATGCCGCCGGAGATGGACTGGCGGTCGCGGAGGCATTGGTAGTCGACCCGGCTGGTCTGCCCGCCGATCTTGTCCAGTCCTTCCTCGCTTGGGCACGCGCGCAAACGCCCGGCCACGAGGGAGACTGCTGGGTGACTGATCGGCTGGAATATCGCTTCGCAGTTGGCGGGAACACCGACGCAGGTGAGGTAGTCCTCACGGCCCCCGAGTACCTGGGCGGCAGGCTGGACTGGTATGACCTAGATGTCGACACGAACCCGTTGAATACGCTGAGCTCGCCGGCTGAGGCTGGCAGGAGCACGATTGCGCATCTGTTGCCCACACGAGTCACGTTTCCCGGCATGCCGGCCGAGCGGTTCTGGGAGTTCGAAGACGCGGCGGTTGACCTTGGGGCAGTAAGCGCCGCCGCAGAGGACCTCGGGCGGCTCGTCACGGTCGAGTTTGCGACCGTGTTCGGCAACGACTGGTGGTCCGTGCCGGTTCCGGCGCACTTTGGGTCGCTCGTTGGTGTGCGCAGCCTCGTGGTCAGGAACACCTTCGGTGAGAACGTGCTCGTCGAACCCACCGAGGTGGCCGCGCGGTCCACCGCGCCGTGGCGGATGTTTCGACTTACCGACGCCACCCTGGCTGCCGGTTCCGGGCCGGCGCCAGCGCTCTTGCTGCTGGCTCCGGTCGTGGTCGGCGCGCTCGAAGGCGATCCTGTTGAGGACCTTCTCCTCCTGCGGGACGAGATGGCAAACCTGGCTTGGGCAGTCGAGCGGGTGGTAGAGGGGGCTGACGGCCGGCCGCGCGATCGCTCTATCGAGTACGGATCGCGCCTGACTGCCGCGCCGATGCCCGACCTACCTTCACCGGCTGATCTGGTGTACGTGCTGCAGACGATGGTACCCGAGCATTGGATTCCACTAGTTCCCGTTCGGCTTCCTACGGACCCGGCATCGGTGGTGCTCCAGCGTGGCTCGCTCCTCACACAGGACGGCACCGCGCGTGCAATCACGGCCCAGGGCGTACTACTCGCTCCCGAGGTGAGCCCTTGGTACTTCCATGAGGAGGAGGTGCCTAGAGCCGGGCTGCGCGTACAGCGGCTGCCGTCCGTTGCGCGCTGGCTGGACGGAACCCCGCACGCCTGGCTGTCTCGGCGGGTCTACCCCGGCCGAGGTGAAGGATCGAGCGGCTTACGGTTCGACATCGCAGTCGATGGTCGCAAGTAGCTCACGAGGTTCTGTCAGATCTCAGGGCTCGGATGGAGT
Source organism: Dehalococcoidia bacterium (assembly GCA_041497735.1). Taxonomy (GTDB): domain Bacteria; phylum Chloroflexota; class Dehalococcoidia; order DSTF01; family RBG-16-68-14; genus JBBDXS01. The sequence continues at coordinate 8,258 of JBGQHA010000022.1, forward strand.
AACCTTGTCTCAGTCTAGACAAGGAGCCGCCCATGACCTGCCCCATTACCGATCGACCGCAACAAGCGAACGCACGTTGTAGCGGCGCCGGCACGAACGACACGAGAACCCTCCGGTAACCCCAGGGCGGAGCGAGCGCACCGGTACGCCGTTTAACGATATCCAGTTCCCCATCGACATCGTCCTGTTGTCCGTCCTGTGGCGGCTCCGCTACAAACTCGGCTTCCGCGATATCGCCGAGCTCCTCGGCTAACGAGGGTTTGAGGTAACGCACGAGACGATCCGAGCCTGGGAGTTCCAATTCGCCCCGCTGGTCAGTGAACGACTGCGTGCCCGCCGCCGCAGCCGGGCCGGCAGCTCCTGGTACCTCGCGAAGTCGCGATAACCAGGCAGTGTTGCAACAAATTACTCGTACTTCTTCTTGGGCAATTGCTATCCGATACTCATAGCACAAGTCAATAGAAAACTCCTCTGTTCCCGCTCTGCGAGGGGACGGCTCCATCTCGCCAAGCGCCTGGAAGAACTCAGATTGGATCTCAGTACACAGTCTGACGGTGCGCTCGTCTCTGGCCTGTTCGCTATCCTCGGGGATGCTATTGAGAAGGACTTCGCGAATTGAGTTGGGTACCGAGAAATTGCAATCATGATTGCCTGGGACCAGAATTGTGAATATATTCTCGCGGGCAATGGGAGTCGAGTGCTCAAGGGCCTTGGACAAATCGTCAAGCATTGCAGGATAGTACTGATCCTCTCGTCCTGAGTAAGCGATATCGCCCGTAACCAGGATCAACACAGCGTCTGGTTCGTAATCGACGTTCTTTGATGCGTCGGCTATTTGCTTGGCTCGGCCCAGAATCGAGTCATCGTCGCGCTGAATGTGCATGTCGCTTAGGTGAACAATCGAGACTCGCATTGTGGCCCCCTTCCAGACTGATTGGCGGCCCTACTTTGATTCAGCTAATGTAGGCGCAACAGGGAAGAGCCGTCAAATTTCGGCCAGCCGTTAGCCCTACAAGAGCCGACTGGGCACGCCAGCCCGACGGCAGCGCTGAGCACTAGAGCAGGAGGGGCATCCAAGTCCCAAGAATAGGATCCAAGAGGTTGGCGGGATCCCACTCCTGGTGGAGTCTATCGGGCGCAGAGGATATTTCCCTCGTGCATCAAACGAGTGAGCGGCCAGGGCTGCCAGGAGTCCACCAGCAACCGACACGGCGCGCGCATCCAATTGATAAGATCATCGAGAGCGAATCTCACCGCCGCGCCCGTCAACAGCCATGCTTCATCATGGCGCTACCTGTTGGAAGATGCCCTGCTCGGAAAGCAGATGGTCTACGTTTTCCGCGATAGGGGCCGGGCCCCAAACCCGGCCTCCATCATTGGACATTAGGGTTGGAGCGGGAGACGAGACTCGAACTCGCGACCCTCTGCTTGGGAAGCAGATGCTCTACCACTGAGCTACTCCCGCTCGCGAGCGTCCTCTATTGTACGTTGGATCTGTGGACGAGGCCACCGGCGCGGCGCAACTACGCGTCGACTTGGCGGCGATAGCTACTGGTAGATGACGACCGTCGGGACCGGCACCAGGCTCAGCACCTCGGACTCCGACATCATGTCAGGGTCATCGTGGAAGAAGAGCTTGATGCCGGCGCGAGCCGCGTACGGCTGAGCGGCCAGCGCTTCATACTTCGCCCGTTTGATCTCGGCGAGGCCGAACCCGTCCATGTCCAGGACCAGGCGCACATTGTTGTACGCGCTGATCGCCGTCGTGTCGCGCAGCATGCTGTCGGCGAACTGATGGACGATAAGGATCTTGGGTGGCAGGCTCTCCTCATCGACGAGCTGCTGCAGGATCGACTGCGCGTCGTTCACGTCGTCTCCGGTCAGGCTGCCCAGATCCAGGCCCGGCACTTCGCCGTCGGGGACGGCGAACTCCGGGTCGATCGCGAGATGGACCTGCGGGTACCGCAGGTAGGGTAGGGCCTTGCGGACCTCCGCGGAGACCGAGCTCCTGCCGATCTGCAAGTCGAGGAACAGCAGCATGCCATCGCGCCGCGTCAGATCCAGATAGCGCTGGACATCCTCATCGCTGGTGTACTGAAGATACAGCCCGTTGTCCGTCGGGTGGTACTGCGCCACGGCGTACACCAGATGGACCGCGGGAATGACACCCAGATCGCCGTTGAGCTCGTCGTAGCTCCGCGCGCGCGCCTGCAACTCAGCAGCGATGGTCTCGAGATCGGCGGTGCCCAGCACGCCCATGGAGGGCGTGTTTGGGTTGCCGTAGTAGCTGACGATCTGTTTGTTGTCGATCGTTGGGTTCGGCGGCGACGAGGCGAGACCCGAGAGCCTGTCGCGGAGGCCAGTCGCCCAGAGCTGGCCGAGCTGTGGTTGCTCGGCCTTCGTTACGGGGGAAAGCGCGCGATCGATCGCCGGCGGTGATGTTTGCTCTTTGGCGGGTGCGGCGACCGGCGCAGCGAGCGTGCGGGAACCAGCGGCAAGCGTGCGCGGAGACGTGCGCCCCACGACCGCTCCAAGCGCTGAGAGCAGCACGAATAGAGAGAGGAACAGCAGGATGAATCGGCGTTCCGATGCCAACGTAAGACCAGGGCCTGGGGGTTATCCAACCGATTTGTGTGACAAGACCAGCTTACCCCACACCGTCACCGGTGTCGAGACTCGCTATGCGTTTCGCCTGCTGTCCGGCGAAAGGAACGCACCGGCCGCGGCGAACGCGGCGCCGCCTACCATAACGATGAGCCCTTCCCGAATGGGCGCCCACCCGAGCTGCTGGGCGAGCGTGAGGAACTGGTGCGTGACATAGTCGTCCGAGGCGGCGGCAGCGAGTCGAAGGCCAAGCCAGGCGAGAACTGCGAGCGCGAGAAATGCGATCGCAGCGGCCGTTATGGCAAAGCCGAGTTGAGCGAGGCCGCGCATGCCTCGTACCAAGCGGAGCGCCAGCACGGCTCCGACCAGGCCGAGCGCGATGCTCAGGTCGACGAGGACTCGATGTGGTAACGGCCGGAGCAAGTCCATGGCGGCGCGAATGGTCCCGCGGGCTGAAGCCGCGCCGGGCTGTTTCCCGCCGTCCTGCCGGAACGCAGAGGCGCCGTCGTTGTGCAGCACGGCGGCCGCGCGCTTGAGAAGGAGGGCGCGAAACTGGTCGCGGTCCGCTTGCTGGATCTCGTTCGGCGTGAACCTAACGGGGACAGCGAAGTCGGGCAGGGTCAATTGCTGGGCCTGTGTCTCCGTCGCCTGCTGCTGAATGGCAGGAAAGCGCTGGTCGAGATAGGTGTCGACCTCGGTCAGAATGCCGGCGCTGCGGCCGAGTGCGCGTTCGGCCGGCCCACGCGCGGTGATGCTGGCGAGCGAGGCGCAACAGAGGAGCGCAAAGATATCGAGGACGAGGAGGGCGCGCAGCGCCCGTTGGCTAGCGATCACGGCCGGAGGCGTAGACGACCATCGTGCCGGCGAGGCGGTCGTGGAGGGCGCGCCGCGACGGATCGAGGAGCACGGCGACCAGGGCGACGGCTGGCGACAGCACCCAGAGAAACAATACGGCAAGCATGACGACCAAGACGGCCTGGCTCAGCGTGAGTTCGACGGCCAGCAGGCCGAACAGTCCCCAGAGCGGCATGAGGAGCGGATGAAAGCACAGCGGGCTGAGCCCGAACCAGCGCAGGACTGCTCGCGCGGGCGTCCTGGGCCGTCCTTCGTCGCCGACGGCGCGAAGGCCGACGAGATACTTGCCGACGCTCTGTCCGCGCCAGGCGTCCATCGCAATGTTGAACAGCGACCAGCTGATGATGGTGCCGCCGATGAGCACGGCGATAAACGCATAGTATGCGGAGTCGGGGGCGTCCTGCTTCCCGGTGTCACTCTTCAGCAGCAGGATCGATCCGGCAATGACGAAGAACACCAAGATGAACGCGAACAGAACGGCGGAGTCGACTAGGTAAGCGGAGAGGCGCGCGTTGAGTCGCGCGGCATGCTGTCCAGCCACCGACGTGTCGTCAGCCTTCGATCGCGCCACGGTCGGCCGAGGAATGGAGACCATCGGGCTCGATTATAACATGGTGCTGACGCTTAGCCGTACGACGTTGTAACGATCGGTTGCAGGGTCGTCGGGCGAATATGCTAGCCTGAAGATTGTTCGGGCTCATGCAGCGACCCACGTCCGCTCGCCGCTGGCCTCCGCTGCTTGCCGCGGGCCTCGTCGTAGTTTGTCTGCTCGTTTCCTGGGTCACCTCTCTTGCTGTACATCTGCCCTCGGCAGACGACTTCAACATCGTGCGCTGGGAGCTGCTGCACGTTCCAAGCAAGTGGCTGTACCTCGGCGGGCGCATGTTTCACGGCAGGCTTTCGCACGCCGAAGAGGACGCCCGGCTGGGGCGCTTTCTCGAGCTCAGCACGCGCATCGATCAGCTGAGCGCGGACCCGGCGCAACCCGGCGCCGCAGAGCAGATCGACCAGTTGCAGAGCGAGCGCTCAGGCCTGGCGAATGACGTGGCGGCGATCATCGAAGGGCGGGTCACGTCCGTGCTGGAGGACGAGGGGCTCACGTCGAGCCTGCCGCTCTTTCCCGATGCGCGCTGGGTGTTTCCGCCGGTCGATACGGAGCTGACGACGCCGCCGTTCGAGCTGGCTATCTCGCCGCGCGATCGCATCGCTCTCGTCGATGAGCGGCCGCTTAGCCCGACGCTCTCGCCGTCGCAGGTCGACGCGATCGAGCGGCGCGAGGAGCGCGATGGCGCGCGATCGGCGCTGGTCGAGCCGCTGGCCGGCGTCGCGACGTACCCGAGCATGGTCGCGCCGCAGGGGGACTATCGGACGCTGGTGGAGTTCGCGGCGCACGAGTGGACGCATCAGTACCTCTATTTCAAACCGCTGGGCAGCCGCATCTTCGCCAGTATTGAGCTGCGCACGCTGAACGAGACCGTCGCGACGATCTCGGGGCAGGAGATCGCGGCGGAGGTGGTGGCGAAGTACCCGCTGCCCGCGGACACACAAGCCGAGTTGGCCGCTCTCCAACCACCGGCGCCTCGGGTCGATGTGAACGCGGCGCTGCGCGCCCTGAGGAAGGACGTCGATGCGTTGCTGGCACAGGGCAACGTCACGGATGCGGAAGCGCTAATGGAGCAGCGACGGCAGGAGCTGGCGAGTCAGGGGGTCTACTTCCGGCGGATCAACCAGGCGTTCTTCGCGTTCCAGAACATCTACGCCACGAGCGCCGGTTCGACCGACCCGATCGGCCCGAAGATGGCGACGCTTCTCGCCAGGGAGAAGTCTCTCGGCCCGTTCTTGCGCGCGACGGCGCATCTCACGAGCGCCGCAGACCTCGACCGGCTGCTCGCGGCTACGTCGAAAGATGGTACGGGACGTTGATGACGACGGTGTTCGGCCGGCTGCGTAGCGCTCGCTTCAACCGGCTGGCCGACTGGTTGTGCAGCCAGCTCTCCCAGAAGTGCGCCGGCACGAACTCCGGTAGCACCACGGTAATATAGGCGCCGGGATCGACGCGGTCGATGGCGTCGATGTAGGTGAGCATGGGCGCGAGGAACGAGCG
>JBGQHA010000023.1:0-13742 GCA_041497735.1 Dehalococcoidia bacterium
AAGCCCTGGCCGCTGATCGTGGCGCAAGAGATGTCGCTCCGGAGCGAGCTGTCAACTAGGAAGAGCCCGCCAGGCGTGACCGAGACGTTCACCAGCTTGCGGTCGTACCGCACCTCGAACGAGAAGGAACCAACGGTCTGCTCCTCGCCCTTCGGGCTGTTGCTCGTGACCGGATCACGCAGATAGATGTCGAAGTCACGTTCGCCGACACCGTGGGCGGCGTCCGTGCAGGTGCCGACCGGCTGGCACAGCCAGAGGTTGGCCAGGTCCGGACGCTTGATGATTTGCGGGTCCGGAACCGTGATGGTCTTGGTCTCGTAGATGACGTCGCCCGCGGCGGTCGTCATCGGCGAGCCGTCGATGGTTGCGTGGTCCCTACAGGTGTAGGTGCCAGGCTTGGCGTTCGCGGCGACCGAGATGGTCTCCTTGAACGTCACCAGAGAACCGCTCGTGACGATCTGGTTCGCCGAGAACGACGTGCTGATCGGCGCCGTGCAGTCGCTGGCCATGCCGACGTTGATCGGCACGCTGGTCAAACCCGCGATAATAGCAGCGGAGACATCGCCGCCTGCTGGGAGCAGGACACCGCTGGTCGCCGCCGTGATGGCGCTGGCCTGTCCGTCCGCGTCGAGTGCCCCGACGTCAACGGCGATCACCTTGATACCGGCGGCCTGTAGAGCCGCAATCGTGGATGCTGTCGTCGCGCCCAGGCACGGGTCGTGGCCGGTCGCGTCGCCGAACCAAACGACGAACGGCTTCGCGTTCGGCTTGACAACCGTCGGCATGTAAGCCGCGAGCTGGGACAGTGCATTGAGCTGGCACTCCGGCAAGTCGCCACCACCAGACGCGCTCCAGGTTCCGATAGCCGTGTTCAGGGCTGCCGTGCTGGTAGTCAGACCCTGGTCCAGGTTGTACACGGCGGAGCCGTCGCCAGTGTCCTTGTACTGCGCAGCGCAGAACTGGGCGTCCGGTGAATCCGCCAGGATCGCGGGCACGATCGTGGTCAGAATGTTCGCTTGGACGTTCCCGATAGCGCCGCCCATGCTGCCCGTGGTGTCAGCCACGAAGCAGATGTGCGCATGCGCTGGAATCGACGGCGTCTGTACCGTCTTGGTTACGCTGAGTTCAGTACCGACCTTCATGGTCTCCGTGACCGAGGCCGGGCTAATGCTGGGCGCGGCCACCGCGTCGGCTGATACCTGCCCAGCCGGGCCATGCAGGGCCAGGGTCACCAGGATCACGGCCAGCATCGCCATCATAGCTAGTATTCGTTTCAAATTCAGACCTCCTCGTTGTCAGTCTTCAATCGTGAAGTTTTCCTCGTGTCTTGTTCGTTTCTGTGCTGGGCTTCCTCCCTTCACTTGAGTGCTGGCTGAACGTCGAACTTTCCCCGCCACCCTTGTGGCATAGGAGTTGTCCTCGTATCGCTTATCCGCCTCCACTAGGATCGATGGGCGGCTGCGCGGGGTGCGGGTCCGCGCACGTGCTGCCGTGCCGTCCGAAGACCACCTGCAGGTCCTTGGCGTCGATGTCGCTATCGCCGCGCTTCGGTGCGCTGGGCTCCAGATCGAAGCGGCTGTTGTACATCAGCATGCCGAGCACTGACCCCCAGCGGAACGCGATTTCCTGCTGATCGCGAACGTCGACTTCGCAGTCCGCGTTCAGATCGCCTTCCAGATAGCGGATGGTGACCCACGCATCGGAGCAAAGCGCCGTCTTGATCGGATGGCCCTGAAGGTCTGAGAGCTGGCAATCCTGATTGTTGAGCTGCGTGACGATCCCGTTGTCCTGCTCGGCCATGAGCATCGAATACACGTCGGACGTCGCCCGCACTCGCACGATCGCGAGCACGCCAGGGCCGCTGGCTGCGTCGACTGGCTTGCCCTTGATGTTGCAGCGGAACTGCACAGCGTGCTGCGTCGGCGTCGACGTGCACAACGCGTCGGCACGCTGGAAGATCGGTCCGGGTTCGACTGTTACGCTGACGAGCTTCGAGTCGTAACGGATTTCGAACTCAAATGAGCCAATCCTTTGAGCCGGGCAGACGGCCGGGCCCGAAGGCGCCGGTGTCGGCACGTCCGGGCACTTCGGCTCGATGCTGGTGATCGGAGCGTTCAACTCGACGTTGAAGTCGCGCTCACCGATGCCGGCAGCCGGGTCCGCGCAGGTCGCGACCGGCTGACACAGCCACAGGTTGCCGATATGGGGAACCTTCTTGATCGGCGGATTCCCGCAACCGTTGACTAGAACGGTCACTATGGCGCTGCTATTGTCCCCAATCTGGGTGGGATCCTCGTTGCTCGCCGTGACGCGCGCCTGGTTCGTCAGCGGGGAGCAGTCGTTGCCGGCGGGCACATTTACGAATATTGTCACCGTCGCGCTACCGCCGGCGGCTACGTCTCCCAGGTCGCAGGAGAGCGTGTTGCCGGTCCCGGAGGTACAGCCACCCTGGCTGGACTCGACCGTCTTTATGGCCAAGCGGTCCGCCAAGTCGTCGGTGACTGTGACGTGGTGGGCCGGGCCGGGACCGGCGTTCTGCGCCGTAATTGTGTACGTCAGCGGGGCAGACGCAGTGGGACTAATCGTCACCTTCGCGTGGTCCGCGCTCTTCTTCACGTGCACGTCCGGGCAGTTCACCGCGACGGCCACGGTCGAACTGTTGTTAGTCAGGTCAGTGTCGTTGCTGGAACTGACTGTCGCTGTGTTGGAGATCGACGGGCAGTCGGCGGACGTGGTTGGCACCGTCAACGTGACGTTTCTCGTCGTCGGCAGGAAAGTTGGTCCCATCGGGCCAAAGTTACAAGTGAGCGTTCCACCGGGGGGTACCGTGTCGACGCAATCGCCGCTCGCCGTGCCACCGTTAGGCAGCAGGTCGGTCAGCGTCACGTTCGTGGAATTACGCTTACCTATAGCGCTGACCAGGATGTTGTAGACCGCGGGGTCGCCGTTTGTGATCTTCGCCTGCTTTGCCGTCTTTTGGACTGTTACCTCCGCCCAGGCCCAGTCGTTGTTGTTCTCCGACCCGTAGCAGCGAGGGTCTACGGGAGTCAGGTTAGGGTTCTTTTGAACGTCCGTTAGGATGCACTTATTAAAGGTCAGAGTATCGCCGCGACCGACTACATTTGCCAAGTACTGGCGGTTAGTCTTGTCGCGGTCAGCGGGGTCTACTTTGTAGGGGACGACTCCGTTGGGAGCAATGAGCACGGTGCCGGGGGCCAGCGTACCTCCTGCACCCGCATCGCACGTATACGACACTGAAGAGAAGCCAGACCCACCTTCAATGGTCGGTATCTCGCAAACCTCCACGAACGAGGCGGTCGGGTTAGGTTCGGGAAGACGCGCCCAGACGTGAACGCTCTTGGCGTCGCATGTGTCCGTGCCGGTGTTGTTTACCCGGACCCGGAAGAGCAACTGTGCACCTGGGACGAGCGCCGCGCCGCTCGACACGGCTGAGCCATCTGTTGGATCTATTGTGCCATTACCGTTCAGGTCGTGGTACAGCGTAATCTGAGCGCCGCTGCCCGCGCCTGTGCAGCCAGCCGGGCTGGGCCCTATGGCTGCTGTCCGGTCGCTGCCGGTCAGCGCGATCATGGCGAACGCCGACGCTGCTGCAATACCCAGCGCCACGCTGGTTAGCACGCGAGCCCGCCCTAACTCTCTCCAGGATGCTAAGCGCTTCATGTTTGGTTCCTCCCACCTTCCGGATATGAAGAAGACGCTTCCTTGCAAAGAGCGAGCGTGCAATGACTGTCCCCGTCAGTGCCGCTCCCTTACCTTTGGCTTCACACCGGTCACCAGCCTGGCACGCCCAAGTCCTCCTCAGGCGTCCACCCAACAGACAGCAAGGCCCGGCCGATCTCGACCGGGTCTCAGCCGCACTCTGCAGCTATCTCCCAACCGCGAATCGGCGCGCCGGCGCGTCCGAGCACCAACGGCTGGGCCATCCCTGCCACACTAAAGCCGCGCTACCGGGATTGCCACCGGACGCGCCAAATATACAAGGTCAACGACGCATTGTCAAGTTGCCCAGACAGGCGGTAGTGGGTCAGTTACTGGCCCGCCACCAGACAGGCTTGCGGCCGGTTCCTGCGAAGCTTCGCGGCCCAGCTCGCGCGCGAGTTCCTCGCGCGGCTCTTTCCAGCGGGCCCAAGGCGGCTTCAGCATAGGCGGGCCACGCCGATACCTATCGGTAGAACCGAAAACCAGAAACCGACAAAGGCAAACCGTCCGAAAGGACGGGACGCAAAGCTACGGGCCTACCTCTTCGCCATTGACGGAGAGACGGCCGCCGGGCTGCCGAAGTGGAGGCGAGGTTTCAGCCTGCCTGCGCGCGGCCCGGTCCGCGGCGGACAGGCTTCTCTTTTGCAAGGGCCTGTCTCGTGACGGCGAAACATGGTATGGAGGAATAAATGAAACGCTTAGGCAGCTATCATGTTTCAATCAGCACGTTTGTGCTCATTGCCCTGGTGGCCGCAGGTGCTCTTACTGCCGGACTCCTGACCTCCGGCCGCGACGTCGCCGCGCAGACCACACCAAACGACCCATATTATCGCGGGCAGTGGGCGCTACTCAAGATCCACGCTCCTGAGGCCTGGGATGTGACCCGAGGCAGCGCCTCGATTAGAGTCGCCGTGGTGAGCACAGGCGTAGACCTGAACCACGAAGACCTCAAGCCCAACCTGGTGGCAGGCTACAACGCGGTGAGCCCCGGGACAGCTTTTGGTGACCTTTGGGGTGATGGTACGTCAGACGCCGGGATCATCGGCGCTGTGGGCAACAACGGACTGGACATCGCTGGCCTCTCCTGGCAGGTTTCGATCGTACCCATCTTTGCCTGTGGGGGTAGTGGGACATGCTCTGACAGCAAGCCTGTCGCTGACGGGATCCGCTGGGCAGCCGATCACTCGGTCCAGATCATCGACGTTGGCCTAAACTACCCTACTGAATCTTTCGGAGTGCCCCAAACGTATCCGGAACTCGAATCGGCCGTTTCCTACGCACTGAGCCGGGGAAGCATTGTCGTGGCGGGCTCCGGCGACGTGGGCAGCTATCCGATCTACTACCCGGCCGCCTACCCGGGCGTCGTCGCGGTGAGCCAGACCGACGCAAACGACCTCGTGACCCGTTCCGCAACGACCGGCGGGCACGGGGTCGACCTGGCGGCGCCCGGCTGGAATGTGTGGTCCACCTTGCCCGGTGATACGGACGAGCTTGTTGCCGGAACGCACGTAGCGGCAGCCCACGTGTCGGGAGCTCTGGCCCTCCTGCTGGCAGCAGGGGTGCCGCCTTCCCCGGCGGTCGATGATCTCGACCGAGGAGCCGCGGACCTGGGCGCTACAGGCCGGGACCCAGCCTACGGGTGGGGGCGGCTGGATATCTGCGGAGCGCTGAACGCGGCGGGGATAACGTGTCCGGCCGGTTCTTCCACGGCGACGCCCACGACCGCAGCGACAGCCACAGCTACGCGCACGCCCACGGCCATAGCGACGGCGACCGCCACTTTCACGAAGACGCCGACGGGCACCGCCACACCAACGCCAACGAACACCTTCACACCAACGCCAACGAGGACGTTCACACCGACGTCGACCGGCACCTTCACGCCAGCAGCTAGCCTAACGTTCACCGCCACGTCGACTAGGACCTTCACTCCGACCGCCACCAACACCTTCACACCGACGTCGACCAGCACCTTCACGCCGACCGCTAGCCTAACGTTCACCGCCACGTCGACTAGGACCTTCACTCCGACCGCCACCAACACCTTCACGGCCATGCCGACGAGCACCTACACACCGACGCGGACGAACACCTTCACACCAACGACGACGAGCACCTTCACGCTAACGCCTACGAGGACGTTCACGCCGACATCGACCGGCACCTTCACGCTAACGCCAACGAAGACCTTCACACCGACGTCGACGAGCACCATCACCCTGACAGCTACGTCAACGTTCACCACTACGGCCACCAGTACCTTCACCCCGACGGCCACCAACACCCACACACCAACAGCGACGAGCAGCTACACACCAACGCCCACGGGCACGCTTACGCCGACGGCGCAGGCGCAGGTCTTCCTGGCCCCGGCCGGGCGGGTCGCTCCGGAGACGATCGTCGGTTTCATCGGCGGCCCGCCAATCCCGGTGGATGTGCGCGTCCAGGACGTCAACTATCAGACGGGACTGGGAGGCTTCGAGTTCACGATCACGTTCGATGCGAATGTGGCGAGCGTGCTTTCCGTCGCTCCTGGATCGTTTCTCGGGAGCACGGGGCGTTTGGTTTCGTGCACCTCGCCGGTCATCGCCCCCGCAAGCGTGAGCTACAGCTGCAGCACGCTCGGGAGCGCACCCAGCGGGCCACTCGGATCGGGCGTGCTGGCCACGATCGCATTCCAACCAGGCGCCAACTTCGGCTCGACCAACCTCACACTCACGACGAGCCATCTGGACGATATCACCGGCGGTGTGCCGATCAGTCACCAGCCTCTCACCGGCGCGATGCTGATCGGCAAGTGCGGCGACTTCAATTCGGACCAAGCGATTACGGTCGGCGATACTCTGCTCATGATTCAGCGATTCGGCAGCACTGCCGGACCGCCCCCGTCGCCAAACTGGGACCCACGTTTTGATATCAACGACGACGGGCGAGTCAGTGTTGCTGATCTGGTGATCGAGACGCAGGAGTTCGGGCACTCGTGCACCGCTCAGTAGCGGTTCGTCTGGCCGGCGATGCTCTTAGCGCGCAGACCCCATTCTGTCACGTGCAGCGCCCTATAGGGTAGTTCTGCCTATCGGTGAGCTCCAGACGACAGCGGGCACCGCCTCAGAACGCGGTGACTCATTGCCGATGCCTCTCTACCAGCTATACTCGCTGCATGGACGGCATACTGCTCGTCGACGCGACGGAGGAAGTGCAGCCGCTGGCGGATGCGCTGTCGAAGGCCGGCCTTCGCGTCGCGCCCGCAACGGCGTCGGAGACTGCGGAGCGGCTGGCGGCGGGCGAGCAGTTCGGCGCACTGCTCGTGAACCTGATAGAAGCCCTGCCCGACTCGGCCCCGTTCGAGCTCGTCCGCGGCGGCTCGGAACGGCGGACCGCGGTCATCGGCATCCTCCGGCGCGATGAGCTGGCCGGCCTAGACCCGGCGCTTCCGCTCGATGACTTCGTCGCCTTCCCCACGAGCGCTGAGGAGCTCGTCGCGAGGGTGCGTCGCGCCCTCCGTCGCACGGCCGCCGATGACGACCCGAACGTCTTCCGCCGCGGCGAGCTAACGATCGACCACGCGAGCTACAAGGTCTACATCGGCAGCCGCCCCGTGGAGCTGACCTACAAGGAATATGAGCTTCTGCGCTTCCTGGCCCTGAACGAGGGCAAGGTTTGCACTCGCGAGATGCTCCTGAGCCGCGTCTGGGGCTACGATTTCTATGGCGGCGCCCGGACGGTGGATGTCCACATCCGGCGGCTGCGCAGCAAGATCGACGACCGGCACCACACGCTCATCGAGACGGTCCGCAACGTGGGATACCGTTTCCACGCAGGCTAGGCACACGGCCAACCGATTGTGATGACCGTAACATGAACGTAACATCCGTGTAGCCTCCTTGTAGCCTTTCTGTTGCACAATGGCCCTCGTGTAGTAGGATCGGCGCCGGGATCGCGCCGCGTTTGGGAGGGAGGTTCACATGCCAGCAGTGGATACTGGCAATACCGCGTGGGTACTCGCAGCCGCCGCGCTCGTGCTCATTATGACGCCGGGGCTGGGCTTCTTCTACGGCGGGTTCACGCGACAGAAGAACGTCCTCGCGACGATCATGCAGAGCTTCATCGTCGTGGGGCTGGTCGGCATCCAGTGGGTGGTGATCGGCTACACGCTGGCCTTCGGGCCGGACAAGTGGGGCATCATCGGAGACCTCCACTACTTCGGGCTGCGTCACGTCGGCACGATACCGGGCCACTGGGGCACGGCGAACGGCGTTCCCGAAGAAGGGTTCATGATCTTCCAGGCGATGTTCGCCATCATCACGCCTGCGCTGATCACGGGCGCGTTCGCGGAGCGCGCCAAGTTCAGCACATTCCTGGTGTTCATGCTCGCCTGGTCGTTCTTCGTCTACGACCCGGTGGCGCACTGGGTCTTCGGCGAGGGCTTCCTGGGCATCGCGGATAGGAGCGGCATCAACGCCCTCGACTTCGCGGGCGGCGCCGCGATTCACATCAACGCCGGCGCGGCCGCGCTGGCCGCGGCGATCTTCTACGGGCGCCGTAGGGGCTATGGCAGCCAACCGATGGAGCCGAGCAACATCACGTACGTCGTGCTCGGTACCGCCATCCTGTGGTTCGGTTGGTTCGGCTTCAACGCCGGCAGTGCCGGCGCCGCCAGCGGACAGGCCGTCAACGCCTTTGTGGTGACTAACACGGCCGCGGCCGCGGCAGCCTTCACGTGGATGCTCCTGAGCTGGTGGTTCGCCGGTAAGCCGAGCGTGGTCGGCGCGGCGGCAGGCGCGGTCGCAGGACTCGTCGCTATTACACCGGCGTCCGGCTTCGTTCAACCGATGGAAGCGATCGCGATCGGCGTAGGCGCGGGCCTCTTCTGCTACCTCGCGGTTCGCTGGCGTGCGCGCACGAACCTGGACGACTCGCTCGACGTGGTCGGCGTGCACGGCATCGGCGGCACCTGGGGCGCACTGGCGACCGGCCTCTTTGCCGCAGGCACGATCGGTGGGTTCAACGGCCTTACCCATGGCCGGGCCAGTCAAGTGGGCGACCAGCTGGCCGCCATCGGCGTGGTATGGGTCTACTCATTCGTCGTGACCGCAATCATCCTCAAGGTCCTTGATCTGACGATGGGCCTGCGCGTAAGCGAGGAGGAGGAGCTCATCGGCCTGGACGTGTCACAGCATGGTGAGCGCGCCTACGTCATCGAGGAGACCGCGGGCGGCCTTGCGACGGTTGGCACCGCGACAAGTGAGCCGCAGCGGACCACATCGACGCAGAAATCGGCGCCGGCGTCATCGGGCGGCGGGGCCTAAGGGAGGAGGATGGCATGAAGAAGATCGAGGCGATCATCCGGCCGGAGAAACTGAACGAGGTCAAGGACGCCCTCGAGCAAGCCGGCTGCGTGGGGCTAAACGTCGTGCACGTGACCGGCCGCGGGGCGCAGAAGGGCATCGTCCACGGCGGCCGTGGAGGAGAGACCTACACCGTCGACATGCTGCCGAAGCTGAAGATCGAGGTGGTGGTGAAGGACTCGGTAGTGAAGAACATCGTCGATGTCATCATCAAGTCCGCTCGCACGGGCAACATCGGCGATGGCAAGATCTTCATCATTCCCGTGGAGGACGCAATCCGGGTCCGTACTGGAGAGCAGGGCGAAGCGATCGTGTAACACAAACGTAAAATGGATTCGCTCGAATGGCCTAGCGAGCCACCCAGGGCGGCTGTATAACCCGAAGAAGACCCACGGCTGAGGAGGAGAACCTGTGACACCGCAAGAAATAGCAAAGTTCATCAAGGACAAGGGCATTCAGATCGTTGACCTGAGGTTCACCGACCTACCGGGTCTCTGGCAGCACTTCTCGATCATGCCGCGAGAGATGGTCGAGGGAGACTCAATCTGGGTCGAAGGCATTGGGTTTGACGGGTCGAGCATCCGTGGGTTCCAGCAGATCCAGGAATCAGACATGATCCTCATCCCCGACGCCAGCACGGCCCAGATTGACCCGTTCCGCGAGGTGCCGACGCTCAACCTCATTTGCGACGTCAAGGACCCCATCACGCAGCAGCCGTACTCGCGCGATCCGCGCTACATCGCCCGCAAGGCGGAGGAGTACCTCAAGTCGACGGGCATCGCCGATACCTGCTACTGCGGCCCCGAGGCGGAGTTCTTCGTCTTCGACGACGTTCGATTCGATCAGAACGTGCAGAGCGGCTACTACTTCGTGGATAGCGTCGAGGGCGCGTGGAATAGCGGCAAAGACGAAGGGCCGAACCTTGGTTACAAGCCGAAGTACAAGGAAGGGTACTTCCCGGTGCCGCCGCACGACACGTTGCAGGACATGCGCAGCGAGATGATCCTGACGATGGAGAGCGTCGGCATCAAAGTCGAGGTGCACCACCATGAGGTGGCCACGGCCGGCCAGTGTGAGATCGACATGCGCTTCGACTCACTGCTGAAGAAGGCAGATGACCTGCTCTGGTACAAGTACATCGTGAAGAGCGTCGCCAAGAAGCACGGTAAGGTGGCGACCTTTATGCCTAAGCCCCTCTTCAACGATAACGGCTCCGGCATGCACACCCACCAGTCGCTCTGGAAGAACGGCGAGCCGCTCTTCTTCGACAAGGCCGGCTACGCGAAGACGAGCGAGCTGTGCCGCTGGTACATCGGCGGGCTGTTGCACCACGCCCGGGCGCTGATGGCGTTCTGCGCGCCGACGACGAACTCCTACAAGCGGCTCGTCCCCGGCTTCGAGGCGCCGGTAAACTTGGTCTACTCGGCGCGAAACCGCTCGGCGGCAGCACGCATCCCGGTCTTCAACGAGAACCCGAAGGCGAAGCGCGTCGAGTTCCGCCCGCCGGACCCCACATGCAATCCGTACCTCGCCTTCTCGGCCATGCTGATGGCCGGCCTGGACGGTATCCAGAAGAAGATGGATCCCGGCCAGCCGCTCGAGAAGAATACGTACGACTTGTCGCCGGAGGAGTCAGCCAAGATGACGACGGTCCCCGGCTCGCTCGAAGAGGCCCTCGAGTGCCTGGAGGCCGACCACGACTTCCTAATGAAGGGTGGCGTCTTCACGCAGGACCTGCTCGACATGTGGCTCTCCTACAAGCGTGAAGCGGAGATAGATCCCATGCGCCTGCGGCCACATCCCTACGAGTTCCACCTCTACTTCGACGCCTAGACTGAGCAAAACACGCATTGATACAGAGAGGGAGGCCTGCGTGGCCTCCCTCTCTGTGCGGGGTGGCGGGCTAGCTACGGCGCGATCACACGCCCGACATGGGCGTTGTTGCCGCGCCGGATGACTGCGTACCGCTCGATGACGAGTCGCTACTCGACGGGGACGACGCGCCCATGTTCGGGCAGTTGTGCTTCGCGCCCGGCGTCGGGCTCGCGGACGGCGTCGTCGCCGTTCCGCTATCGGGCGACGTCGCCGTCGCATCGGACGACGTCGCGGGCGCAGTGGCGGTCGCAGCCAGCGTCGACGTTGAGGTCGAGCCGGCGGTCTGCGCCGCCGCGATGCCGATGCCGGCGCCGCCCAGTGCGAGCGTGGTTATAGCGGCGATGCCGATCGTGGTGACGGGGTTCATGCTTCACCTCCTTTCTGCTGACTTCGGGCCCACACTCAGCGTAGAGTGATGCGGAGTCATAGTGGTTGCTGAACTGTGACGCGTGCTCGTTCGCACAATCACATTTTCGGGGAGTCACAGATGTAACGCACTCGTAACCTAGCGCCGAAGCGTGACTCCTATAATGAACACGACCGCACACGAAGGAGCGCACTGATGGACGACCAACGAGCGTTTGTCTTGCAGACGTGCCAGGACCAGGACATCAAGTTCATCCGCCTCTGGTTCACGGACATCCTGGGTTTTCTCAAGAGCTTTGCGATCACGGTCGAAGAGCTGGAAGAGGCACTGGAGGAAGGGATGGGTTTCGACGGCTCATCGATCGAAGGCTTTGCGCGCATCGATGAGTCGGACATGGTGGCGCTGCCCGACCCGACGACGTTCTCCGCACTTCCCTGGCGCCCGCGCGAGCGAGGCGTGGCGCGCATGTTCTGCGACATCCTCCATCCGGACGGCACGCCGTTCGAGGGCGATCCGCGGTTTGTGCTGAAACGCAACCTGAAGCGCGCCGCAGATCTGGGGTTCACGTTCTACGTTGGGCCGGAGCTAGAGTTCTTCTACTTCCGCAACTCGGAAGGCACGGACTGTCTCGATCAGGGAGGCTACTTCGATCTGACGCCCCTCGACGCCGCCAGCGATCTGCGCCGGCAGACCGTGCTCACGCTGGAGGAGATGGGCATCGGCGTGGAGTACAGCCACCACGAAGTCGCGCCGAGCCAGCACGAGATCGACCTGCGCTACACGGACGCGCTAACGATGGCCGACAACGCGATGACCTACCGGCTCGTCGTCAAGGAGATCGCGCTGGCGAACGGCGTGTACGCTACGTTCATGCCGAAGCCGATCGCGCGCGAGAACGGCTCCGGCATGCACACCCACCAGTCGCTGTTCAAGGGCGAGCGCAACGCGTTCTTCGACCCGAGCGATGAGTACCATCTGTCGCCGATCGCGAAGGCGTACATCGCCGGGCTGCTGCGGCACGCCCGCGAGATCACGTTGGTGACCGACCAGTGGATCAACTCGTACAAGCGGCTGGTGCCCGGGTACGAGGCGCCCGTCTACATCACGTGGGCGCGCCGCAACCGATCGGACCTGATCCGCGTACCGGAGTACAAGCCCGGCAAGGAAATGGCGACGCGCATCGAGTACCGGTCGCCCGACGCGGCGTGCAACCCGTATCTCGCGTTCTCGGCGATGCTGGCGGCCGGCCTGGCGGGCATCGAGCACGAGTACCCGCTGCCGGCGCCGACGGAGGAGAACGTCTTCGAGATGGGCGAGGACGAGCGCAAGCGGCGCGGCGTGGAGCTGCTACCGGGCGACCTGCATGAGGCGATCGAGGCGGCGGAGGACAGCGCGCTCGTCCGCGAGTGCCTGGGCGAGCACGTCTTCGAGAGCTTGATCAAGAACAAGAAGATCGAGTGGGCGGACTACCGCGCGCATGTGACGGACTTCGAGCAGCAGCGCTACCTGGCCGTGCTCTAGAGCAACCGTACCGGCTAGCAGAGAGAGGCGCGCCCCAAGGGGCGCGCCTCTTCGCGTTCGATGTGAGCGGATGCTACTGCGGACAGTTGTACGCGTTCCAGCCCTGCGCGTCTGGGAAGCAATCGGCGAAGCGGCCGTTCGCCTCGGTCGTGTTACAGTACGCCGTCTGACAGTCGTTCAGTCCGCCCGGGCCGGGGTTGACCGCGTTCGTGTAGTTGGCGTTCGGCAGCCAGTTCCAGAGGTGGCCCATCCAGCCGACGGAGGCGGTCCACGTGCAGTTGAAATTTGCCGCCGGCGGGAAGACGCACGTGACAGGAGGCATCAGCCCGAGGCCGAGAGTCGCGCAGGCTGATTGGCTGCTGGCGATCTGAATAGTAACCTGAGGTGTGCCGATTGCGAGTGTGCAGAGGTTCTTGTGCCAATGCCAGCCATCGTTGGTTCCGGACCAGCCGCAGCCCGTGCCCGCCGGCTCGCCGGACGGCGCACATGGCAGGGCGTCCGTGTTTACTGCTCGTTTGTTATTGTCGCGGTCCGGCCCCCAGCCGACGGTATCGCCTTCCGCGTAGTAGAGCTGAGCGACGAGGACGCCGCCCTTGTAGACCAGGCCCTCGGGCCGGGCCGGGTTGAACGTGCCGTCCCAGAGGCTGGCGTTGACGAAGTGCACACCCTGTCCCGGAACGTCGATGCCCGTACTCACATAGCCCCGGCTGAGGAGGAACGAGGTGCTCTGCGTCAGAAACTGCGGGTCGCCGCCGCAGTTCAGGGCGCTCGCGAAGGTCGGATCGCACAACATGCTCGAGAACGTCGGGTCGGCGATCGCGCGCGTTGCCGTCGCGATCTGCGTTTCGAGCAGCGGGCAGGTGTTCCCGTAGTGGTTCACCACGTAGAGAATGTCCGCAACCGTGAGCGAT
>JBGQHA010000024.1:0-13448 GCA_041497735.1 Dehalococcoidia bacterium
GAAGCGCATGAACGCGGTGTGAACCGACGAACACGGATCGATGACGAGCGCCTCACCCTGAGGCAGCGCGCGCTTGCCAAGCAAGCCGATGGTTCGAGACGAGAGGCTGCGGGCGACGCGCGCAGCGCTCGCCAGCTCTGTCCCTTTCGTCTGGTTGGTGATCCGCACGCCGCCGGCCCGCTACTTCCCGCCAGGAAAGTCCTTCATGATCGTGATCATGGCCGGGCCCAAGATGACGATAAAGAGCGTCGGGAAAATGAAGAGCACGAGCGGGAAGATCATCTTTACCGGCGCCTTGTAGGCCTGCTCCTCTGCGCGCTGGCGGCGGCGCATGCGAAGCTGTTCCGCCTGTACGCGCAACACCGCGCCGACACTGGAGCCCATCTGTTCGGCCTGAATCACCGCGTTCACGAACGTTATCAGGTCCGTCACGCCTGTACGCACACCGAGCTCGCGCAGCGCATCGCGGCGCATCTTGCCGAGACCGATCTCGCGCAACGCCCTCGATAGCTCGTCGGCGAACGGGCCCTCGACCTTGTCGGCGACGCGGGCGAGCGCGGCGTCCAGTCCGAGGCCAGCCTCCACGCATGTCGTGATGAGATCGAAGGCGTCGGGCAGGCTCTTGATGATTGTGCTCTGACGCTGTCCCACGCGCTGCGACAGCCAGATGGTGGGCAGCATGATCCCGGCTACCGTAAAGGCGCCCATGAAGACGATGCCCATCATGCTCAGCTTGATCATGCCGGCCACAAGCAGCAGCACAGGCAGACCCGCCAGCAACGCGAAGCAAATCAGCCGGACGGCCATGAACGTGCTAGCCGAGATCGGCTCACCGGCCAGCACCAACCGCTCTTCCATGCGCGACATGATGCCGGACGGCAGGTAGCGCGACGCAGACTGCATGATGCCCTCTGTGATCGGCAGCAGGATACGCTGCTTCAGCGTGAGTGACTCGCGCGGCCGGTCGCTTACGTCGGACCCGCGCAGCGCCTGGAGGCGAGAGCGAATGCGCGCTTCGCCGCCACTGAAGGACAGCACGAAGACGAAGACGGCGGAAGCGAAGACTAGTGCAGCAAGCATTGGCATGACGCCTACACCTCGATTGACAGGATCTTCCGGATCACGAGCACGCCGATGACTTCCAGGAACGTACTCACGCCCAGCATGACCCGCCCCAGCGGGTCCGTGAACAAAGGCTGGATGTATGCCGGGCTGATCACAACGAACAACCCAGCAACGCCGACCGGCAGCAGCGCGATGACGATTCCCGTCAGCTTCTGCTGCGCGGTAAGCGTATTGATCTCGCCCTTGATGCGCACACGTTCGCGCATAGTTTCGGTGACCGTCTGCAGGATCTCGGACAGGTTACCGCCGGCCGTTCGCTGCACCATAACCGCGGTCACTACCATGTCGAGATCGTAGTTGCCATTCCGTTCGCTGAGCTGACGGAATGCTTCCTCCACGCTGGAGCCGATGTTCGTCTCCTGCACGGTCTGCGCGAGCTCCGTGCTGACCGGATGTTCGAGTTGCTCTGCGGCAAGGCTGAGCGCCTGCAGCAAGCCAAAGCCCGCCTTGAGCGAGTTCGCCACCATCGTGAGCGCTTCCGGGAGCTGGGCCTCAAGCTTCCGGGCGCGGGTGGCCTTTCGGTTGCCGATCCAAAGCTGGGGCACCTGGAACCCGACGGCGCCGGCGATGATTCCGAGAATGATGCCTATCCCGCCGCCGAGGGCGAGAAACGGCACGACGAAGCCCAGTCCTGCCACACCGACCCGCAGCGCGAGGTAATCGCCCGGGTGGAGCTGACTGTCCGCCAGGCGAAGGTCTGTCTCCATCCGCGCCAGCCAGCCGCCGGAGATCAACGATTTGAACATGCCAAGCCCGCGGCGCTCCCGCAGCGGCGCGTCCGAGGCGCCGCGGTCAGCGATACCGGTCTGACCGGCGAGCACGCCCTGGAGGCGAGTGCGCATCTGCGCGCTCACCGGCGTGGTAGCAAACGCCAGGCCGAACGAAATAACGGCCACGAGGACCGAAGCGGCGGTTAAGAGCGCGATTGGGTCCATGGCTTACAGCCTTCCCGGCATGAACATGTCCGGCGGCAGCCGGATGCCGGCTATTTCGAACTTCTCTGCGAAGCGGGGGCGGATCCCGGTAGCGCGGAACTCACCGATGACCCGGCCGTCGCTGTCGACGCCACGTTGCTCGTACCGGAACAGGTCCTGCATCGTCACGATGTCGCCTTCCATACCGGCGATCTCAGCGACGGCCGTGACCTTTCTCGTCCCGTCGGCCATTCTGGTCAGCTGGGTCACGATGTGGATCGCGGATGAGATCTGCTCGCGGATCGCGCGCATCGGCAGATCGAGCCCGGCCATCAGGACCATGTTCTCGATGCGGGCGAGACCGTCACGCGGCGAGTTGGCGTGCACCGTGCCGAGCGATCCTTCGTGGCCGGTGTTCATCGCCTGCATCATGTCAAAGGACTCCGCGCCACGCACCTCACCGACGATGATACGGTCGGGGCGCATACGTAGCGCATTGCGGACCAGGTCTCGCTGCGTCACCTCACCCTTGCCCTCCAGGCTGGGTGGCCGCGCCTCAAGGCTCACGACGTGGCCCTGCTGGAGCCTGAGCTCCGTCGGGTCCTCGATGGTGACGATGCGCTCGGTGTCTGGAATGAAGGACGAGAGTGCGTTCAGCATGGTCGTCTTGCCGGTGCCGGTACCGCCGGAGACAATGATGTTCAGCCGCACCTGTACGCAGGCCCGGAAGAACTCCGCCAGCTCGCGCGTCAAGCTGCCGATGCCGATCAGGTCCTCGATCGTCATCTTGTCGGCCTGGAACTTCCGGATGGTGATCGTCGGGCTCTTCGGCGCGACGGGCGGGATGATGACGTTCACACGGGAACCATCGGGCAGGCGAGCGTCCACCATGGGCGACGACTCATCCACACGGCGGCCAAGAGGCGCCACGATGCGCTCGACGATGCGCATGATGTGCGCCTGATCGCGGAAGCGAACCGAGCTCAGGTAGAGCCGGCCTTCCTTCTCATAGAAGACCTGATCGGGCGCGTTGACCATCACTTCTGAGACAGCTACGTCCCTGATCAACGGTTCGATCGGGCCGAGGCCCAGCACTTCGTCCGCGACCGACTGCACGAGCTCGTCGCGCACGGCGCCGACGATGCCCGGCATCTCCTGAGCGATGAGCGATCGCGCGGCGGCGACGACAGCGTCGCGCGCGCGATCCGGCTCCAGCCCCTGGAGCTTGGTCGGGTCCAGCTCCTCGATGAGACGCTGGTGCAACGTGAACTTCAGCTCATTGACGGCCTCGACGCTCTGGCTGCGTCGCTGAAACGGCCGCTCCGCGGTTTCAGTCCCGCCTCCGCTTCGTGGGTGCCACGAGAATTGACTCATCTCTCGCTAACCTTCTTTCCCTGAGTGTGTTACGAGGCCCGGCCCAGGAACCGCTCCAGGAAGCCCTTCCGCTCTCTGGCAACGCCCGAAAGGTCATAGGCCATATCCACAATGGCGCGCGACACACGAGCGTACGGCTTCGCCGTGACGATAGGAATGCCGAGCTGGTTCGCGCTTGCCACGTTGTAATCGTGCGGAATGCGCCAGGTCACGTTGTACTCCAGCACTCGCTCCACATCCTCTTCACGCAGGCTGTTCGCCGACGTGGAGTGGTTGATGACGAGCTTCACTTTGTCTTCTGATACATCGGCTGCTCGCAGCATCTCTAGCGCCAGGGCCGTGTCCTTGATGCTGGCGATGTCCATGCTGGTGACCAGCAGGATGATGTCGCCGATCTCCAGCGTCGCGGCGATGATCTCGTTGAACGTCCCGGGCGTGTCGATGACGACCCAGTCATAGCCCTGGGCCAGCAAGTCGATGATCCGTTCGATGTGCTGCGGCGTGAGGTCACGCCACTCCGTCGGGTGCAGTGGCGCCGGCAGGATGGAAACGCCGGTGTGGTGCCGGGCCAGGCTGTCCTTGATCGATTCGCGGTCCAGCGAATCGATGCGCCGGCCGAGGTCGGCGATGCTATGTTCCACGGCGATGTCCATCATGATTGCGACGTCGCCGAAGCGTGTGTCCATGTCAACCAGCGCCACGTTCGACTGCGTCGTGTTGACGAGCGCGGCCGAGAGGTTGGTCGCAATGGTCGTCTTACCAATGCCACCCTTCGCACCGAAGATGGTAACCACGGTGCCGTGCGCGACGGCCTCGCTGCGGTTGCCTTCCGTTTGAAGCCGGCGGCGCTCCTCCTGCTCGAGGATGCCGTACACGGCGCGGCTCACGTCTTCGGGCCGGAGAGGCTTGATCAGATAGTCACGCGCCCCGGCCACCATCGCGCGGCGGACCGACGCCGCATCCGTCAACGAGGAGTAGACAATGATCGCTGCGCGCGGCGCCGCCGAGCCGAGCATCTCGACCGTCTGGATCGCGCGGGCGGCCGGCTCCTCCATGTTGATGAGGAAGACGTCCGGCGGGTGCTCCTTGGAGACGGTGACAGCCTCGATGCCGAAGTCCGCCTCGCCCACGACCGTCAGCTTCGCAAGGCCGAGCATGTGCTTCAGGTCGGCCCGCGTATCGAGGTCGGGGTCGACGATGATGATTTCAGGGTCGCGTGGCACAGTATCCTGCCTCTCCGCGTCTTAGCGTGTTGCTACGCGTTACTGAATGATCCCCTGCTGTCGCATCAGGTCCGTCGGCGGACAAGGCGGCGCATTGACGGCCAGCGGGGCCGTGTCGCCGAAGCTCCGCACTGACAGGCTGATGGTCCCGTCATACTTCTGGGCGATACTTGTTCCGCAGATCAGCGACGTTGCTTGTTCCGGCGACACCATGAACGTCACCGTTTCCGCCGTCGGGTTCGGGTTGCCTTCCGAGATGCGCGTGCGATTGCCCGTCTGCGGTGCGTTCGGGTCCTTTTGCAGTCCAGGAGCCGCGGGCGCAACATCGACAACGGTCTGGCTCACCGCGGTCACTTCGATGTCCGACAGCATAATGAACGCGGGCGCGCCTCGGAACGGGATCCACAGGATATCCACGTGGTCGCCCGGCAACACGAGGCCGCCGGCGGCCGTCACGGGGTCGACGTGCATCGCGACGCCGCGCATGCCATTTTGGAGGACAAAGGCGAGGTTGCTGCTGGACGAGACCGTCGTGTCGACGAGCTTCGACGACAGCACTTGCTCTCCCGCGGCGATCGGATAGCGCGCGACCTGTCCGACGGCCTGCTCGCTGGCGGTCAGGGCCTGGAAGCCCACGTCGTTCTGCCCGAACGAGCGAATTTCGACCATGTCTGCGGTGATGCGTGTCCCGGCCGGAACCGCGGCCTTCGCCACGACAACGGACACATCACCGCCGCCCGAGCTGCTGCTGCTATTGGAGCCCGAGTGAGAGAGCTGGGCGTAGACCAGCACCGCACTCAAGATGGCCAGTACGATGGCCAGGAGCAGAAACCGGCGGTTCACTCGACTAACTGCAGCGGTCGTAATTGTCTGAGCCATGCGCTTCCCTCGCTACCCGTGGAATAATGGGCCTATCGTGAGATAGAGCCTTCGGCCTTATGCAGGCCTATGAGATGTATCGGTCGGATTCGAGTCGGGCTTTATAAGGCCCGCCCCAGCCGAGGACGAGTCTCCTGGAGTTGCCGCCGGAGGGGTCCCCCTTCGGGACCCCTCCGCGCGGTCGCATGTTCGCGGGATGGCTGCGCTTAGCAGCTTCCGTCTAGACAGTTGACGGCGCCGTTGAAGGCCCCAACGATCGCGTTGCGGAACACGGTCACGGCCAGGACGACAACCGCCACGGCGATGACGGCCATAATAAGGCCGTACTCTGCCAGCGTCTGCCCATCCTCGTCCTGGGCCCGAGCCTGGAGCCCGTGCCACCCGGTGAGGATGCGGAGCAGGGCTTCATTCAGCAGTTGCATGAGTTTGCCCTCCCTCCTTCACAGGCTCCGACGGGCGGAGGAATCTCCGTCTTATCGCCGGGCGTCCAATAGTTGGAACAGTCTTCGGTGGCGAACCGTTACGCACCATCCTTGTGCTTACCGCCGAAGGCTACATGTCTACTCCTACTGCTAGTATCGACTCGCGACATATTTCACGAACATCGAATGTGGAAATTGACATCCATATTTCGGAACAGGAAGCTTGAGTAAGAAGAAGGGCCCCGCCGCAGAGCGGGGCCCTTCTTCACTAATCCGCTGCTGGTTAGCAGCTTCCGTCTAGACAGTTGACGGCGCCGTTGAAGGCACCTACGATCGCGTTGCGGAACACGGTCACCGCAAGAACCACGACCGCCACGGCGATGACGGCCATGATCAGGCCGTACTCCGCGAGGGTCTGCCCTTCCTCATCCTGCGCCCGAGCCTGAAGCCCGTGCCAGCCGGTGAGGATACGCAGCAGCGCTTCGTTTAGCAGTTGCATTCGTTGTCCTCCTTCCTTCCAGGCTCCGACGCAGACCGCTCTTGGAGCGCCATGGTCGCCGGGCATTCCCTTACGTGTGTTCCCTGATGACATCATCGGTAAACCCCTAGCACCTCTGAAGGGGTCGAAAGGAACGAGGCTCCAGATTTGGACGCCTTCCGATAGGGACTTCTCAGACTGCCCGTAGGATGAAGGAGAGTCGATGCTAGGGAGGTGAAGCTCCGAGAGATCTCGGCCCTGACGGTGGCGCTCTCCGCGGCGGCCGCCATCGCCGCCGCCGGCAGTATCGCCATCTTCGCGACGGTCCTCCAGCACATCGCGACGAACGCCTACGGCGCCACCGGCGATTTCTTGTCGTTCTACGCAGCGGGATTCCTCGTCCGAACGGGCCATGGGGCCCATCTCTACGAGCCGGCGGCCATTGAGGCGACGCAGCGCCACCTATACCCGGGTGGCTTCGACGAGGCGATCGGCTACCCCCTGCCCGTCTTCGTCGCCTGGCTCTTCGCGCCGCTGTCGCGGCTGCCCTTCACCGTCGCGTTCTTCCTCTACATGTCGCTGATGGCCTGCCTGCTGGGCGGCCTGCTCTGGCTGCTCGCCCGGGAGCTCAAGGGCCTTCCGCCTCGGATACGCTGGCTGTTTCTCGTCTGCGCAGCATTCGTGATGCCCTCGCTTGCGACGATTGTCTTCGGCCAGGTCGATCTTGTCGCCCTTGCGGGCCTGCTGGGCGGCTACCTGCTCCTGCGCGCAGATCGACGGGTACTCGCCGGACTGACGCTCTGCCTCGTGCTGGTGAAGCCACACTTCCTGATCGGCGTCGCGCTCCTGCTGCTGCTGCGGCGCGACTGGCGGACCCTTGGCACGCTTGCATGCGCCGGCGTGCCGCTGCTGATCGTGCCGGCGTTGCTCACCGGCCCGTCGACGCTGCTCGACAACGTGAAGGAGCTCGCCACGTACGGGTCGGGCGGAAAGCTGGCGGTGAATGCTCAGTTCATGGCGAACTGGCGCGGCTTCATCGTAAGTGCGACGAACAGCAACCGGCTGCTCTACTGGGCGCCGGGCTTCGCGGTCATCGCGGTGGGCGCGATCGCGGTTGCCCTTGCGCGCTGGCGCGACGGCTCACTCGAACGTGACTACAGCATTGCGGTGCTGCTACCGCTGCTCGTCTCACCCCACCTACACACGCAGAACCTGGTGCTCGTCCTGCTGCCGGCGGCGCTGGCGCTACGAGCGTACGTGACGGCGAACCCGAGTGCGGAAGCGATGCAACGCGCAGTACACCTGATGCTCCTGTCGTTTGCGCTGCTCTTCGCCCTGCCCGTGATCGCGATCCAGGGGCTATCGCTGACGGGCTTCTTCGTGCTCGCGGGCTATCTCTGCGTGTCGTTCCGCTGGCCGGCGCAGGAGAGCATCGCGGCGTTGAGCGACACGGAGAAGGCGCCGCAGCAGGCGTACGCCGCGTAGACTAACCGGAGGCTGAGAAACGCGTCGCTCTGCGGTGGCGCACCGGGACGGGTTCGTTTCCGATCTGCTTTCGCAGCGCGTTGAGCGCGCGGTGCTGGATGACGCGTACGGCCGCGACGCTCTTCCCGACGATCTCCGCCACTTCCGGGTACTCGAGGTCCTCGACAAAGCGCAGCATGATCACCTGACGCTGCTCCTCGCGCAGACGCAGAATCGCAGCGCGAACGCGCTCGCCTTCCGCGGTCTGCTGGATCATTTCCTCGGGGTTTCCCTGGCGGCTGTGGTCCACCAGCGTGTCTGGCAGCTCCGAGCGATCCTTGCGAGACCGCAGATGGCTCACGGCCAGGTTGTGCGCAATGCGCAGCAGCCACGAAACGAACGGCGCACCACGCATCTGATAGCGGTCGATCGCCTCCCAGGCCTGCAGGAACGCCTGCGCAGCTAGGTCCTCCGCCTCAGCCGCGTTGCCGACGAGGTAGTAGATGTGGCGGTAGACGCGCACGACGTGGCGATCGTAGAGATCGCCGAACGCCTCCCGGTCGCGCATGATGGCGCGGCGCACGAGGCTGGCTTCTTCGATGTTCGGTGTGGCAAGTGTCATAAGCTTGTTGTTCGCAATTGGGATCGTCGAAATCGTCCCCATGTAAGGTTCGGCAGGAGCGCTTGGGCGCTAGAGGGCTTGGCCTGCCACGGAACGTGGGGGCCTAAGGGGCGGCGGCAGCCTGAGGGGGACTATCGGGAGCCGATTCCTCAGCTTCGCTCCCCTCGCCGTTCGCGAGGTCTTGCTTCTGAGCGCTCGGCAACGGCGTCGGCGCGGGCGAGGCGCCTGGTGCAGCAGCGTCCGGATTGGCTTCCTTCTTGCGGAAGATGTCCGGCGGCGGCTCCACGGCTTGCTCGTGCACGCTCTGCGCCGGAGTCGGTAGCGCCGCTGCCTCAACACTCGCGGGCGCGGCCGGACTAGCATCACTTAGTTCTTTGCTGCGGAAGATGTCCGGCGGCGGCTCCGCGGGCTTCGTTTCGTCCGCCTTGTTGTCGCCCGTGCCGAGCTCAAAGCGGAAGGCGCACGATCCGATGGAGAAGGTGTCGCCGTTCTCCAGCATCTCCCAGCGGCCCCCGACGGGACCGGCGACGGTCAGCCGGCGCAGCTCGTGCACCATGAGCTGGTCGCCGCGCACCCAGATGCGGGCGAACTCGGGAGCGATCTCGCCGCCTTCATCGAGATCGCGTGGGAGGCGGATCGTGCAGCGATGGCCGGACCCGATGCTGACAGGCGTGCTGCCAATCGCGAAGGACTGGCCCGCCATTGGGCCACTCGTGACATGGAGCTGGCCCACCGGCGCAGCGGGCGCTGCGGCGGCAGGCGCAGCCGGGCCCTCGTCGTGTTCCAGCAAGCGCAGCCGTCCTCGGCCTTTCAGGATCGGGCCAACTTTAGGCGTGTCGGACGGCGCGACGGGCTTGGGACGCTCGCCCCTGCCACGACGACGTAACAAGACGTACAGGATGAGCAACACCGCGACCAGCCCGAGCGCCCCGAGGGTGCCCATGGCGATCAGCTTGCTGCCGGACTTTGCCGCTCCCAACTGTACTTGCACATCGTCCGTCCGCGCCGTGGCGCCTCCGGATGCCAGTTCAGCAGCCAGGACATGCCTTCCGTTGCTGTACTGCTTCGGATCGAACGTGAACTGGTAGGGCGATGCCGTGGCGGTGGACGCGACCTGGCCATCGACCAGGAAGGTCACCGACGTCACCGGATCGGTGGCGACGACATTCGCGGTCACGATGCGCGCGGCGTCGACCTTGTCGCCGGCCGCGATGTTATCGAGTGTGACGCAGAGACGCTGCGGGCACACGACACGCTGGTCGCTGCCGCTGCTATCGCCCGCGGTCGCCGTGATCGATAGCGTCGCCGGCTGCGCCTTGCCCAGCTGCACGGCCGAGGCGTCGAGCGTCAGCACATACTGATCGCGCAGCAGCTCGCCCAGGTTCTGGTACAGCGGTACGAGCGCCTCCGGCCCGGATGCCTGCGTGAACTGGCCGCCGCTCACGTCGGCAAGCTTGCGTAGATACTCGTTATCGACACTCGTGCCGAGCGCGATGTCGAAGATCGGAACGCCGAGCGCCTGCGCAGCGAACAGCGCCTGGTCCGGTGTCGCCGCGCTCGTGTCCGTCGAGCCGCTGAGCAGCACGACAGCGCGACGGCCGGTGTCGGCGCTGGCGGAAGCCTGCAGGATGCTCTGCAGCGTCGCCTGGTACAGCTGCGAGCCACCAGTCGCGCCTAAGAAGTCGATGGCGTTGTGCGCAGCGGCGTGATCCTGCGTGAACGGCTGGACGAGTTTCGCCGTGTCGTTGAACGCGAACACCGCGACGCTGTCTTGCGGCCCCAGCCCATCGACGAAACCGCGAGCAGCGATCTTCGCCTGTTCGATCGCCGGGCCTGCCATACCGGCGCTGACGTCGATCGCCAGCACGACGGTTAGCGGCACGCTGCTGTCGACGCCCTGGCTCAGCCCAATCGTGGCAGCGTCAGCGTCGTTCAGCCGCGCGTGAAAGCTGTCCTTCGTCAGGCCGGAGACGGGATGCCCCGCGTTGTCCAGCACCGTGACGACTGCCTGCGCGTGCGACAAGTCGCCGCCGGTAAAGCCGTTGATCTTGACAGTCAGCGGCGCCGGCTGCTGCGCGAGCAGATCGCGCGAGCCGGCGATCGTGAACGCCAGCACAAAGAGCGCGACGAGAACAGCGCGCAGCCAGGATGTCCGATG
The DNA here is from genome assembly GCA_041497735.1 of Dehalococcoidia bacterium. Lineage (GTDB taxonomy): Bacteria > Chloroflexota > Dehalococcoidia > DSTF01 > RBG-16-68-14 > JBBDXS01. The sequence continues at coordinate 10,660 of JBGQHA010000024.1, forward strand.
ACGGATCGTCGGGTTCTGTAACATCGCCGAAAACGCTCCCGTTTTAGGCATTGGGTGCTGATCTGCTTGACATATGGCCAACCCTGTGACACAATGCGGCCCGAACCGACGCCGCGGACGGTCCGCGAATGGTGGCCGTCGGATCAGACGCCCTAGAGAGTTATCGGACGGGTAGACCGTCCAGTTCAGGGCAGGAAGCCCTGAAGGCGATGACCGCCGCCGGACAGCAGGAGGCCGGCCGGCGCGCAGCGCGAGCCGCTTGGCCGGGATGGTTCGCCATTCCTGGAGCGATCCTCCCGCCTTAGGCGGGTGCGATCGGGCTACGGGCCCAGGGGACGCGCGTTCAGGGGCGGGGCCTGGCAGGCGTCCCCTGGCCCCACCCAACAATCGAATAGAAGCCTCCGAAAGGGCACGGCCCGTCACGCGAAGGGCCACGCAAAGCCCCAGGATCGACTCCACATCCAGGAGCGACAGCCGGGCTACCGAAGAGGATACGTTCGGAGGATCTTCAGCCGCCGTCTTGCTGAAGACGGCGGTCTTGTTATCTACGGAGCTATGCGCCTCGCCACAATCGCCGCTATCACGCTCCTCGCCGTCGTCGGACTGACGGTAGGCCTTTCGCTCGCCGGCGGAAGCTCGCATGCACTCAGCGAGACGTCATCGGTCGCGGCCGCGCCGTTACCGACCGCGACGTACGTTTCCGAGCTGGGCCCTGTGTCCGTCCACCCGCCGCGCCAGTCGATCACGCTGCCGGCATCTGGCACCGCCGGCGTGGTGGCGGGCATCGCCTGGTCGAAGTTCGCAGGGATCGCGCTCGTGATCGTGGGCGCGCTGATGATCCACGGCGCACTTTCGCTGCGCCGGACGCCCGCTCCCTAATCGAGACGCCTCGATCTGCTGCCGATACTCCCCTAGGTGATTTCCTGACGCCGGGGGAGGCTCGATGGCGAACGCCATCTCACGATTGCTGCAACGCCGTTCGTTACGCCGGGCCGTGAGCCAGGCGCTCGATTCGGGCGTCGGCCTGTACCACACGAGCTGGCCGGTGACGCTCGGCGCGAGCGACGCGATCGCCGGGGAGCTGATCGCCTGGTGCCGCGAGCAGCTCGGCGCGATGCACCGCCCGTACGGCGTCGATAGCGTCTCGCTGGCGATCGCGGCCGCGGGCGAAAACCAGGAGCCGCTGGCGAGCGCGAACTTCTCCGTGCTGAGGCCTACCGGCTTCTATACGGGAGAGGTCGAAGCTGAAACGCGAGCGATGCTGGCGCGCTGGGCTGCGGACGGCGTCTTCGAGCAGGCAGGCGTTCGCCTCTCCGCCGTCTTCTTCAGCTGGGGCGATCTGACGCAGGAGTTGGTTTTGGCCAGCTGACCCGCTCTTCAGGACGGCGGCAGCCACGCGATAATCCTAGGGGGTATGAAACGATGATTGCAGAGTCCCCAACGCTCTCCGTCACGGTAGACCACGATCAATCCGCAGACGGCGAAGCGCCGTTCATCGCACAGCCGACAACGATCGAAGAGACCGGCCTTGAGCTCTCGATGCTGGTCGATCTCACCCTGAAGACGATCTACTTCTACGGCCGGCCTTCCGGCCGTGTGCTTTCTGAGCAGCTGTGCCTTTCGTTCCCCGTCATGACCGAGCTGATCACGTTCTTGCGCCGCGAGCAGGTGGTCGAAGTCGTCGGCAGCGCGGGCGTCGGCGAGCAGGCGTACCAGTACTCGCTGAGCGACCGCGGACGTAAGAAGGCGGAAGAAGCGCTCGCGCGCAGCCAGTACGTCGGCCCGACGCCGGTGCCATTCGAGCTCTACGTCGAGGTGCTGCGGCGCCAGTCGGTCACCAGCATCGAAATCGACACCGAGACCTACATGAACGGCCTGTCGCACCTGGTGTTGAACAAGACCGTGCTCGCGCGACTGGGTCCGGCGCTGAACTCCGCGCGGTCGCTGCTGATCTACGGCGGCGCCGGCAACGGCAAGAGCTCGATCACCACGGCGATCGGTGACATGCTGCCGGGCGAGGTCGTCGTGCCGTACGCGGTCGTCGTGCACGGGCAGATCGTGAAGGTCTTCGACCCGCGGCTGCACAAGCGCATCGACCCGCTGATCCTGGAAGAGCGCCGCCGTCTGGCGCAGACCGTCGCGGGCCGGGAGCGTCGGCGAGACGCACGCTGGGCGCTGACCAAGCGCCCGTTGGTGAGCGTGGGCGGCGAGCTGACGCTGCAGGACCTGGAGCTGCGCTACTCATCGATCTCGCAGTTCTACATCGCGCCGCTGCAGTGGAAGGCGAACAGCGGCGTGCTGATCATCGACGACTTCGGTCGCCAGGCCATCCAGCCGCAGGAGCTGCTGAACCGCTGGATCGTGCCGATGGAGCAGGGTACGGACCACCTCTCGGTGCACACCGGCGACACGGTGGAGCTGCCGTTCGACGTGCTGCTCATCTTTTCGTCGAACATCCCGCCCGGCAAGCTGGGCGACGAGGCCTTCTTCCGCCGCATCCGGCACAAGGTGGAGGTGCTGAACCCAACCGAGGACGACTATCTGGAGATCCTGCGTCGCGTCTGTGCGCAGAAGGACGTTGCCTACAACGACGAAGGCGCGCAGTACCTGCTGCAGATGTACCGGAGCAACCAGTCGCGGCAGCCGAAGGCATGCCACCCGCGCGACCTGGTCGATCTGCTGCTGGACATCACGAAGTTCTACGGCAAAGAGCCCACGCTCACAGCGGAGTGGCTCGACCTCGCGTGCGCCTCCTACTTCGTGGAGTTGGAGCGCGCGGCGTAAGGGGC